>SVMQ01000307.1 GCA_015067375.1 Oscillospiraceae bacterium
GTTATAATAAATTGCTCTTCATAAACTCTTTGCAAAGTCTGTTCTACCCGGTCATACTGATACCAGCCGGTCTCTCCCTCTGCATTTCTCAATACCAAAAGTAAAAACTCTTCCGGCACACCCTGCTTTGTATATGCAGGGATGTTCTGTTCACCAAGCAAAAGTACTGTTTCTATATAACCATCCGGAAGTACAAGTTCCTCCGGTTTCTCACATACTGTATATTGATGAAATATCGTCAGCTGCAGCTCTTCGTCAACTACTTCCGGCGTCATCCCGGACTGTGGCAATACTACCGGCAGTTCTTCCGGGAGCTCAGAAGGTTCCTCTGTTTCCTTCTCCTCAGAACGATGCACATAAATCTTATATACTGTCTGCATTCCGTTTTCCGCGGTATATGTTACGGTGCCGTTGACGTTCGGAGGCACCATGCACTTGTGAGTGATGAGCGCGGTCTCGGGGCAGGTGCAGTATATCATGCCTCCTGTCAGCTTATCTCCGCACTTTACTGTGACAGTAACATCGAATTCGCGCTCCTCATCAAGCGAGGGGATGCTGCTGCCCTCTGCGACAAAAGCGCCATTAAATTTTATCATGTCACGCAGAGGACGTTCTATTCCGTCGAAGATATTTGAGATTATACCCGGGCCAAGAGTAGCGCATACAGGCGCACCCGTAGGTATAACAGGCTCGCCTATCTTAAGTCCTGCGGTATTTTCGTATACCTGAATGGTGGTGGATCTATCGTTCACGCCTATTACCTCTCCGATAAGGCGCTTATCACCGACATACACCATTTCGAGCATAGAGAAATCCTTTGCTCCTGCTACCTTGACAACAGGGCCGTTTATTGCATGAATAGTATTCAATCGGGTTCAGTCCTTTCAGGGAGTTATAGTGAAAGCTCGCTCTTGTCAGCGAATGCGCGCATTTCCTCCTGCAGTGCAACGTCAAGTGTAACATCGCACAGCACGTTCTTTACGCGGCACATCGCCCTGAGTCCGCCAAGCTGTATGTTGCTGTCGGAGGTCACCTCGCAGCTGGTCATAGTGCGCACGATGTCAACATCACAAGGCCGTGCATAGATGACTGTAGCACTGTCGATGGCAATAGAAGCGCGTATCTTCTCCAGCGAACGTCTTAAAAAGCTTTCGTATTCAGCAGAGTCCACGAACGACTTCAGCTTTGCTTCTATGTCATCAAAAAACTCGCTTATCAGCTTGCTTCTGTACATAAGCACAGATTTTTTCATATCATAATCGCATTTGGACATTTCCTTGCGGAATGCGGTGCGGCTGCGCGTTATTTCTGTTTTTATACCATTCAGTGTGACCTTGGCGTCGATCTCTTCCTGTGTTCTGCCTGCCGCCGCCTTTTTGGAGCGCATATCGGCAATGATCGACTTTGCTTCAGCGTCTGCCTGCTCTTGTATAGCCTGCCTGAACAGCTCTAATTTTGCATTATTATCCATTGTGTAGCCTTTCTTTATCAGCTGTGCGGATAAAGCCGTTACAGCTTGATTCCTATAGCCTCCGATACATAGCGGCTGATAGTGTCCGTCACACTCGATGTGCCGTGGCGGTCGGGTATCTCCACTATCAGCGGTCTGCGGCAGCTGAGCTTGAGCTTATACACACGCTCGCAGCAAAGCTCCACAAGCTTTTCAGTCATCAGCACCACCGCGATATCGCTGTCGGAAAAAGCGCGGTCCATTGCGCTGTTTACCTCCTCAGCGGTGTGCGCCACCTCTCCCTCAATGCCTGCAAGGCGCATACCCATCTGTGTGTCGATATTATCGCTGATAAGATAGAATTTCATGATATCACCCTATCAACCGAACAGGATAAGGATGGAGATAAGCAGACCGTAGATAGCAACACCCTCGCCCAGAGCAACGAAGATGAGCGCCTTTGTAAACGCTTTGTCATTCTCGCTTACCGCACCGATAGCTGCAGGAGCCGCGCTGCCTACCGCGATACCTGTACCGATAGTTGCTGCACCTGTAGACAGAGCTGCTGCAAGGTACTTCATACCCTCAGCAAAGCCGTCATTCGCAACGGCTGCGACAGCCTCTGTGCCCTCAGCGAATGCGCCTGTAAGGGGCAGGATGGTCATTACTATCATAACACCGATAAAGGAGATAACGTTTGTCAGTACGGTGCGCTTTCTGTTGAACGGTTTTGCGTCCTTTACGCGCTTAAGATTGATAAACAGGGGCAGCAGAATAGCTGCTGCAGCGATAAGCGGAATAACAAATAACATTACGATTTCCATATTAATATCCTCCAAATAAATCATACTTCGTTTTCAAATGTGATCTCAAGCGGACAGAAGGTCTTGCCGCTGCCGCTGTAAAAACGGTTGAATATCTCGTAAAACTCCAGACGCAGTATCTGAATGCCGACGAGCACGCCCTCGACACCCATTACGAAGATATTGCCTATGATAAAGATAATTATTGTGCTTACAGACAGCTCCGCATCGGGGCTGTTTGTGCCTGCAAGCTGAGCAACTACCAGCATCATGCCTGCATGGCTCAGTATAAAGCCGCCGATACGCAAAAACGACATGGTGTTGGACAAAAAGCTGAGCGCCGCCTCGAAAAGGTCGATGAAGT
>SVMQ01000033.1 GCA_015067375.1 Oscillospiraceae bacterium
CGATCTCTTTGATATGTTCTTCCTGCCGCGATAGCATAACCGCCGCCGTCAGGCACACGACGGAAGAACATATCAAAGTACGCGATACGCTCCGCGTGCTTTGTCTTGTAATAACCATTGCCCATAGTGAGCTGATAGAAATCGCACAGCATGGAATAATTCTGTTCGTTTATCATAATTACCGCCCCTTTTATTTAAGTGTAAACACGATACCCAAGATGCCTGCCGCAAAGCATATCGCTGCAAAAAGCAAATGACACGCTACCTCGATCCTGTAAGCAGGCACGATCAAAAAATCTGACGGATGCTTTCTGTCATACACCACTCTCAACGTCTTTCCGACGCTCGCACCCATTACCCATTGCGTGCTTGCCGAAAAAGGTATCTTCTTACCTTCTTCATCTACTGCTTCCGCAACAAAACGCATATGGTCTCCCTGCTCCCGCGAACCGATATAAAGTCTGGTGATCACCGCCGTGGTAGCCGTCCACTCTCTCCTGATCCTTTTCCAATACAATACAAGAACCCCGATCGGTATCAGACAATATATTCCGCCCAGAATAACGCTTACATAACCAACAATGTACTTGTAGTCCATCGGCACTATCACCATCGCTACTATAAACGCCGCGATAACGGGATATATGATCGTCGGGGAAAGCGAATACTTGTCATAGAACATTACAGCACCTCTATCTGTACTCCGCGCATACTGTCGAGCGCACGCCGGTGAGCCTCTGCACTTGCTGTGCCGCAGGCGCTTCCGTCAACGGTTATCCTTGCTTCGGGCAGAGCCGCCTTTGCTATCATCGCATTGGAGATGACACAGATATCCGTCACCAGTCCGCACAGCTCCACCTCGTCAAAGCCGCCGCGCATAAGGTAATCACCAAGCTCCATAGAGCCGAAAGCAGGCTTCTTTATCACTATGTCACTGTCCGTCACAGCCTCGCGCACCTTACCGTAGAGTGCGTGACCCTCTGTGCCGTCGATGCAATGCACAACAGGAAGCTTCTTGCCCTCGGAAGTGCTGAGATAATCCTCGCCGTGCGTGTCGAGCGTGAATATCACCTGTCCACCGTCGGCACGGCACTTTGTTATCTTGCCGAGGATGATATCCTCCAGCTTCTCTGCGCCCTCAAAACCGAGTGCGCCGTTCACAAAATCCACCTGATAATCAACTACGACCAAAGCTTTCATATTATTACCTCACAACATACTATTATATCCACAGACAAACGAGAGAGCACAGATGCAATGAATACGGCCCGAAATCGTACTTTGGTGCGTCGAGCAGTCGTATGACGAAGCAGACGCGGTGCTATCGGTTGTTCTGTTATTTTTTCTTACGCTTGAAGTTCTTTTCCCAGTTTTCTTTTACGCGTGTAGTGCCACGCTCAACAAACAGCGCATTTTCAGGAACGTTCTTTGTCACCGTCGAGCCTGCCGCTGTCGCTGCGTTATCGCCCACCTCAACAGGCGCGATAAGGTTTGTGTTGCTGCCGATAAATGCATGATCACCGATCTTGGTGCGGTACTTATTGATACCGTCGTAATTTGCTGTAATGCTTCCACAGCCGAAGTTTACTCCTCTGCCGACATCACTGTCGCCAACGTAGGTCAGATGACCTGCGGCTGTGTTCTCTCCGATCTCGGAATTCTTTATCTCAACGAAGTTTCCGATCTTGACGCCGCGGTGCAGTACAGTACCTGGTCTGAGCTGTGCAAAGGGGCCTACCTTTACGTTCTCCTCAACGACCGAGCTGTACGCGCGCACATTGTCAAACCTCACGTTATTGCCGATAGTGCAATCTTCAATGTGACAATTAGCACCTATCGTGCAGCCCTCGCCGATAACGGTGTTGCCAAGGATGACCGTATTCGGCATTACGGTAGTATCACAGCCTATCTGCACATCCGCGCCGATAACGATGCCGTCAAGCGCAACAAAGCTTACGCCGTTGTCCATGTGCTTTGAGATGATCTCGTTTCTTGCGATGGTGTTAAGCTCATACAGCGCCTTTCTCGTGTTTGCGCCAAGAACTATCTTGGGATTTGCCGATATATATGCCGCACGCTTCTGCGCCATCTCAACACAGTCTGTCAGATAGTACTCTCCTGCCGCATTATTGGTAGAGAGCCTCGGCAGCATAGCCAGCAGCTTCTGTGCGCTGAACCAGTATGCGCCGCTGTTCACCTCGGATATTTTCGCCTCTTCGGGGGAACAATCCTTTTGTTCGCGTATTGCAGTAAACTCGCCGTCCGTGCGGATTATCCTGCCGTAGCCTGTCGGGTCGGGTATCTCTGCTGTTATGACCGTTACCTGTGCGTTCTTTTCAATGTGATATGCAAGCGAAGCGCGGAGAGTATCGCTGTCGATGAACGGAGCGTCGCCATTCAGCACGCAGACGCTGTCCATAGCCCTTATCATCTCCTCGGCGCATTTTACAGCGTCGCCTGTGCCTTTCTGCTCCTTTTGCAGATAGGTTATGATATTCTCACCGCGACTCGCAACATAAGCGTCCGTAAGCTCCGACTTGTAGCCCGTAACGACCGCTACACCGTCAAAGCCGAAATCCTTTACCGCATCCAGCACCCAGCCGAGCATAGGCTTGCAAAGAACCTCTGCCAGCACCTTGGGGCGCTCGGACTTCATGCGCTTTCCTGCGCCGCCTGCGAGTATGATACAACCTGTTTTCATATTGACCAACCTCTCTATATCATGGAATTTATTTTATATTTCGTTTTACGCCGTTTTTTTGTATCTGTAAAGACCGATGCGCATGGAATACACCTGCGCAAGGGTCTGATATTTCGTCGTGTAAGCTTTGTCCCTGCTGCCGTTATCTCATCGGTGCAGGTGAAGCGAACTCCGCTTCTGCGTCTGCTTTGCGGAAAAAAAGTGACCATCCGCGCTCTCGGCGGAAAGGTGACATTCTATCTGAAAAACAACGAACCTCTCTCATTCCTGCCGCAGCAAGAGATATCTCTCAGCCTGCGCCACCGCTCAGGCAGCGTCCTGCTTGGCGCGCTATGTGAAACACGCGCTCTCGGCGGAATGATATTGTTCTCCACGTCCCTCACAAGGATAGGAAACATACTGGGGAGCGGCTACTACGACCGCATCATGAACGCCATCAACCAGACGGCGCAAGGCTTTGACAAGCTGCTGTCAGACCTGCGCATAGCAGTGCCGTCCGTTACAGCAGTGCTGGCGGTCTTTGTGGCGGCTGCATGGGCGTTCGCTTTTTTACGCAACTCTCTGCGACTGTGCCGTTTCAATGTCGGCATCGGCGCGTGTTACGCTATCGCGCGGCACGGTCTGCTAACATTGTATGAGGATATAGTTGTACCGAATAACCTCAGCGCATCAGTCATCAGCAATACTGCATCCACACTGCTTTTCAGAGCCGCTCCGATATACTGCGGCGACATCCTTACAGTGCTTCCGATGGATAACGCTGCACAAAATACAGCTTTCCGCCATCTGACAGGCATAACGCTGCCCGACCGCTTTTGCACAATACCTCCAAAAAAAGCGATCTTCGGACATATCGCTGTGCCGTTTGGCTGGGGCGCGGCGTTTGCCGCTGCATTGGTGCTGTGCTACCTCACAAACTCCGACCCTATCCTGCGCACGCTGCTGTGGGCAGGAGTGTGGGTATGCCTGTGGTACAGCTTTTTATTCGGAATGTATATGCTTCGCTCAGGGACAACGCAGCACAGTAATGCTACGATAATGTCAGCGCGGCACGGGGTACGGCTGTATACCGCCTGCATACCTGCAGACAGCACAGCCTACCGCCGCACCGACGTAAATATTTTTCAATTAAAGGACGATATGTGTGATATGCGCATCTATTGCCGCGGTCATCTCCGACTGCGACTAAGGAATGTGCCAAACGATCAGCGTACCTGAGTAATTACCGATACTTCCTTGACGTTATACAGGCGCAGTGCCTCCGCAGCCTCGTCGCTGATTATCTCGCCCGGCATAACGAGCGGCACTCCCGGAGGACAGGGCGCGATGATGTTTCCGCACACAAATCCGATAGCCTTTGCAAGCGGCACCTTCTTCTGCGGCATGAACATCGCATCGCTCAGCGGAAGCGCTGCCTTGGGCTTAAGCACGGGGTACTCTGCTTTCATGATCGGCTTTTTCTTGGGGATGAGCGTCATCGCCGTCAGCGCACGCTGGCAGTCGCGGTGGGTAGATGTTGCTGAGAAGAGCAGCACTGTATGGTTGCGGTCGCTCATCTCGCACTCAACACCATTCTGACGAAGCTTATCGGCAAAATTGAAGCCGTTGTAGCCGTATTCGTATGCCTTGACTACAACACGCAACGGATCAGTTTCCCTTATCGGGATCTCATAATCCGCAAGCTTGTTCTTCAAGTAGCGCACCGACTCGCACGCATGATTGACTGCATCGGGACGATCGGTTATGTATTTGTTGAACTTATCAAGGCTCTCCATCACAAGGTAAGATGGGCTGGACGAGCCGAAAGTCGCCATAAGCTCCTTGGCGCGGGTGTGGTCTGTTCCACCGATAAAGTGAAGATAGGAGCCGCCTGTCATAACGGGCAGCGTCTTATGAGCAGACTCCGCGCTGATAACAGGAATACCGAACTCGGTAGGATGCAGATATTTCTCTCCGAACTGCGACTTGTCCACAAATTTAAGATAAGCGCCGTGTGCATTGTCGCATACTACGGGCAGCTCAGTCTGAGGAATGCGGCTGGCTCCGCCGAGATAGTCGATATTCGTCATGAACAGCGCATCCGCGCCTGCAAGCGCCTCAGCGGTATAGTCAACGTCAGCGCTGAGGTACTCCTCGGGATACAGCCACTTAACATTCATGTGAAGCAGCGCCGCCGCCGAAACAAGACTTCTGTGTGAATAGCGCGACGCGGCGATAGTCTTGCAGCCCTGCGCCTTCAGGATAGCAAGCGCAGTCTGTATGGAAAGAGTACTTCCGCCGCAGGAATAGCAGGTCCTGTCTGTGCCGAATACCGCCGTGGCATTTCTCTCGCTCTCGCCGATGATGCTCTTGGTGCGGTCTGTTTCATACAGGCAGTCTGCACCGTCTATCTCAGTGATATCGTGTGCGATAGCACCGTTGTGTCCCGGCATATGCAGGCGCAGCGCGCCGCTGGTGGTGTACTTTTCTAAGAAGTCGGAAATCGGTGTGTTCATATAATTACGTCCTCCGTTGATGAATGTATCTCAAAATGTTGGGGGAATGCGTTATTGTGCCGAGGTCGTGCTCTCTTCTTCCGAAAGCATGAGTATCTCGCGGTCTACTGTATATGTCAGCTCCTCACGCCATGCAGCCATGGATTCGTTGAGCTTCTGTGTCTTATAAGCATCCTCAAGGTACTCGTGCAGTGCATCGGTGTAGCCCTTGATGCTCTCCTCTGTTACGACTGCCGCCTCGGTGTATTTGATGATATGCCAGCCGTAATCCGTAACGACTGTATCAGTGCCGCCTGTCTGAGAAATGCCAAGCGCACACTCCGCGAAGCCATCCATATACATAGTCGTACCGGGGGCAACGAGATAGCTTGCTGTCTTGTCGCCATCGTCACTGTACTGCACCATGAGCGCCGAGAAATCCTCACCCGATGCGACCTTGCTCTCCACCTCTGCTATCTCAGCAGACATTGCAGCGATCTTTTCTTCCCTCAGCTTATCGGCATCGGCGTTGCTTCCCGCCTGACGCAGCTGGCTTATCTGAGTAGTCGTTGCATCATCGAATTTAAGCAGGATGTGCTGCACATAGCGCGAGCCATCGGGGATATACAGGCTCTTCAGTGCGTCGGGGTCATAGTCGGAATTATCTTTTTCGTATGCCGCCTTTGCATCCGCGATTATCGTCTGCACTTCCTTTTCTGCCTCTGAATATTCATATACGAAGCCTGCATTGAGATGATCGGTCAGCTTCTGCTGGATATAGATGCTTCTCTGCCAGTTTTTCAGATCCTCCTCTGTAAGTCCGCAATCTGTCAGCATCTTGTTGTATTCCTCTTCAGCGCGCTTTGTAAGCTCCTCTGCGGAAAGTGCTTCCCCGCCGCTCGCAAGCTGCACCCTGTTCTTGAATGTGTTCTTCATATTCTCGATGCCTGACTGTGTGTCCTGCTCGATCTGCTTGTTGTCCTCATCAGTAAGCGTCAGACCAAGCTCCGCGAACTTCTTTTCCATTATCCTCTCATTTACAAGATAGTTCACGATATATTCACGCTGACCCGAAAGCATTGATACATAAGGCTCTACCGAGTCATCTGTGATCTGATAGCCTGCGAGATAGTATTTGTACTCCTTGAGGAAGTCGCCGAATGTGACGTTCATATCAGCGTTGCCCTCAAACTCTACTACCACGGTATCAAATGTAGTACCCGACGAAAGCACCGAGGGACCCTGCGTAGGCACCACTGATGACATAGTGTCCTTTGCTCCGCAGCCTGCCGCGGTGATCGCTATAGCTGCCGCTGCAACGAAAGAAAGTATTTTTTTATTCATCTGCCTGTCCTCCTTGACGTTACGATGCCGATGACGCGGCATCAGATACAGCCTGCGCAGGATCGGGCAGTGCAAGCGCCTCGTAATTGATCTCAAACGCGTATTCTTCTGTCCACCGGGCGATCGTTTCTTCGTATTTTGCCGCCTTTGCCTTGTCTACCAGCGTTTCCTCGATATATCCGATGAACATATCAAGATCCTCCTGAGGAACAGACGCCTCAGATGCATACAGCACGATATGCCAGCCGTAGTCAGACGCTGCCAGAACATATTCTCCGATCTCGTCGATCGAATATGCCGCATCAACAAATTCATCAACATACGAAACGCTGTCGGGGATAACTGTGTAGCCGTTGGGGAAAGCCGCCGAGCCGGCTGCGTCAGCGCTGTATTCCGCAATAAGCTCGTCAAAATCCGCGCCGTTGTCCAGCATATTCATTATCTCGTCAGCCTGCTGCTTCTTTTCGGCAAGCTTCTCCTCACGAAGCGCGTCAGCGCCTGCTTCATCGCCGCTTTTGCGCATCGCCATGATCTCGTCGCTGTCTATCTCTTCAAGACCAATGAGGATGTGCTTGACATTTCTCGAACCCTCAGGCAGCCAGAACGATGTATAAGTGCCCGTAGTTTCGTAGGTCTTAGGATCTTCGGCATATACAGCCTTGACCTCTTCGATATAGCCGTTCAGCACATCAACAGCCTCGCTGCGGTCGATAACGACATCCTTTGTCACAGCTTCCTCTACCTTCTGCGAGATAAGCGCGTTGCGCTGCCACATGAGCAGATCGTCGCGTGTCAGCAGGCAGTCCTCAAGATACTTATCAAACTCCTGCTCGCCGCGCGCCAGCTTTTCCTCGTCGCTTATGGTCTGTCCTGCTGCAAGCGTACCGTAATCCGCGTTATCGCCAAAATACTTGAACTGCGCCTGCAGGTTTTCCTGATAGTCAGCCTCAAGCGCGTCAAGCTCCTCCTGAGTAAGTACATCAGCACCCAGCTGACGTGCCTTGTCATTGATTATGCGCTCGTTTACAAGATAGTTGATTATATATTCGCGCTGCGTTGCGGCGTTCTCTCCGATCTCAGGCAGCATATCAGTGAACGGCTCAGTGCCCTCATACGATGCCTTAACTGACTTAAGATAATACAGATACTCCTTTTTAAAGTCGAGATAGCTGATAGAAAGCTCCTGCGCATTAGTGATGCCTGCTCCCTTGGGAGCCGCTACTATATCCTCATTATCCAGATCCATAGATGTGATGCAGGATTCAAAATATCTGGTGCCTGTCCTGAACGTGCAGCCGCCCATCGAAAGCGCAACAACAGCCGCAGCAGTCAGCGATAAAATTCGTGTGATCTTCATGGTATTCCTTTCAAAACTTTGCAAAATGGTTTTATATTTTTGGACAAGGCGACACTACCGCGCACTAATCCAATTATACATATATCATTATAGCATACTTTTTCATAAAAAGAAACAGTAAATTAAAATAAAAATATGAAATATTTCTGAAAAAGTGATGTTTTTTTCTTCAAAGTATGCTATAATTAGAAATATGACAGCGTATATATGCGCGAAACAATAACCGATAGTTAAGATATTATATTTTTTTACCGGAGGTATTGCAATATGGCGAAAAGCTGGCTGAAAAAAGTATCTGCACTGCTGGCTGTGTGCTTGATGCTGGGATGTTTTTCCGGCTGTAACGGAAAAGACGACGGAGAAACAAGCGGAAGCACATCAGAAACGGGTGAAACCTCAGCGGATGCAGAAAAGGAAGTAATAAAGGTCGGATATGTATTCAACGGCGACTGTGATATAGATGGCTATTCTGCACAGGCAAACGCACAGCGACTTGCTGTTTCCGCCTACACGGATGTGGAGTCCTGCTATATCGACAACATAAATATAACCGATCTGACCGATGCTGTCAACACGCTCATCGACGACGGCTGCACCTACATAATCTCGGGCAGCTGGCTGTTCAACAATGCACTGACAGATGTCGCAGGCAAGAACATGAACATAAACTTTGTGAGCCACGGCGCACGCGTAAGGACTGTCAATGTTTATGCATATACCGAGCAGGTGTATGAGGGTGCATACGTTGCAGGTATGGCAGCAGCATTCAACTCCGAGACCGAAAAGATCGGTATAGTCGTGGATCCCGATATGCTGTATGCAAAGCCAGTTATCAATGCCGTTGCACTCGGCTCTCAGCTGGTATACAACGACGCTGAAACAGTCGTTGCTTTCGCTTCTACCGGCAACGAGATCTATAAAGCGGTCGATGCGCTCGAGGATAAGAACTGTGACGTGATCATCAGCTACACAGAGTCCGCGGAGACTGTTTCCTACTGCAACAGCAAGGGCATCAAGGTCATCGGTAACCTCGATTACAGCAAGAACGCCGAAGAATATGAGAATATGCTGATGTATTTCCATGTGGATCACGACAGCTTCTATCTCGCACAGAACAAGCTTATTCAGCTCGGCACATGGGAGCCTGAGGCTTTTGTCGGCACACTTGCAAACGGTGCTGTATCTGTTTCTGACGCTCTTCCGGCGGCTGCAGACGGCACACAGGATATAATCGACGCACTCGTTCCTAAGATTGCTTCGGGCGAAGCTTATATCTTCTCAGGTGAGCTGAAGAACACATCAGGCAACGTTGCTCTGCAACAGGGCGGTACGCTCAAACCCGCCGAGGTGTACACGATGGATTGGTATGTGCTGGGCGTCACAACGCTCCCCACATTCATCCAGCCTAATCTCGAGCTTGAAGATAACGATATGACCATCAAGCAATAATATACAGCGGCTTTTGCGACAGTGCAAAAGCCGCTTTTGTTTATGCCTTACTTTTCATTTATCTTACTGCCACTCTTGAAGCACAGTCCTGCAAGCAGACCAAAGAACACCGCCGCCGTTATTCCTGCTGCGGAAGAAGTCAGTCCTCCCGTGAACGCGCCCAGCAGCCCGTCCTTGTCAACTGCCTCCTTAACGCCCTTCGCCAGCAGGCTGCCGAAGCCTGTGAGCGGTACTGTCGCACCGCCGCCCGCAAAGTCTATGATAGGCTGATACACGCCTATCGCACCAAGGAACACACCTGCCACCACATACGAAACCAGTATCCTTGCAGGCGTCAGCTTAGTAAGGTCGATCAACAGCTGTCCCACGACGCAAAACAGACCGCCTATCACAAACGCCCATACATATTCCATAAGCATATCCATGACATTCCCTCCTCAGTAAGAAGTAAGCTCCACCGCGTGCGCTATCCCCGGAATAGTGCCGCCCTGTTGTATCATAGTCGTTGACATCAACGCACCCGTCGCACAGAACAGCACACGCTTAAGCTCGCCCGATTCGATGCGCTTCATAAAATGTCCGCACATCATCGAAGCACTGCAGCCGCAGCCCGATCCGCCTGCGTGAACATCCTGCGTAGTACGGTCGAACAGCATCAGTCCGCAGTCCTTGTGCAGCTTCTCGATGTCCACCCCGTCGCGCCTGAACAGGTCGCACAGCAGCTCGCTTCCCACAAGCCCGAGGTCACCAGTTATTATCAGGTCGTAATCCTGCGGCTGGCTCGCCATGTGCGCGAAATGCCGCGACAGTGTATCATAAGCGGCACCTGCCATCGCCGCGCCCATGTTGTTGAGATCGTTTATGCCCATATCCTCTATCTTGCCTGCAGTTGCTGCGCGGACAAACGGCGGCTTGTCTGTTTTGGCCACCAGCACAGCACCTGCTGCCGTAGCAGTCCACTGCGAGGTAGGCGGACGCACACCGCCGTAATTAAGCGGAAAACGGAACTGCCGCTCCGCTGAGCTGAAATGCGAGGACGTTACCGCTATCGCACGCTCCACATAGCCTGCATTTACCATAGCCCCTGCAAGAAGCAGACCCTCTGCAAAGGTTGAACACGCGCCGTATATCCCAAGAAACGGCATATAATACTCCTTAAGTCCGTAAGAAGAGCTTACGCACTGATTGAGGAGATCTCCTGCAAATACAAGGTCGATCTTATCGGGCTCTAATTGAGCCTTCCGCATCACATGGCCGACTGCCTTGCGCTGAAACATAGCCTCTGCCTGCTCCCATGTGTCGCAGCCGCCCTTGTTATCGTCTATCACTTCGTCGAACTCTCCGCCGTAAGGCCCCTCATTCTCCGCCTTGCCTACCACCGCCGCGCAGCACTGCACCGAAGCGGAATCGTATCTGAACGTTTTACCTGTACAGTATTTCATACGCTCCTCCTATTTCATGAACAGACCCACAAAATAATAGATGATGCCATATACTACCGACGCCGATATGCCGTACACTATCACGGGACCTGCAATAACGAACATCTTTGCTCCAAGGCCAAGCACATAGCCCTCGGATTTGAAGTCGATGGCAGGTGATACCACTGCATTCGCAAAGCCTGTTATCGGAACGAGCGTGCCTGCACCGCCATGCTGCGCGATGCGGTCATAAAACTCCAGTCCCGTAAGCAATGCGCTGAGGAATATCAACGACATCGAGGTAAGCGCCGCCGCATTTTCCTCGCTCATTCCCAAATAAGAATAAAGGTTTAGCAGCGCCTCTCCTATTGTGCATATAGTACCTCCGATCAGAAATGCCTTTGGCAAAGTCTTGTACATTTTCGAGTTAGGAGAACGCTTTTTGGTAAGCTCTCCGTATTCGCGGTTTGATATATTCATGATCTCTCTCCTTAAAAAATGATCTGCTGATAGCTTTTGCGGAAAATCATCGAAAATACCAGAGAAACGTAACAAATTGAGATATTTTTTCTGATTAACAGAGTAAAGTATTGACAAATCTGATAATTTAGTATAAAATATTAATATCGACCCAATAAATTCAACAGGGAGGATCACTATGTCAATTATTAATGTTATGGAAGCGTTCGTTGGCGAAAGACTTGAGGAAATGCTCAAGACCGAGAATTGCTGCAAGTGCGAAAGATGCATGGACGACATGAAGGCTATTGCGCTTAATAAGCTTCCCGCTAAATATGTCAGCTCCCACAACGGCGAGCTGTTTTCAAAACTCGACAGTATGATAAGACAGAATTCCGTTGACATCAACATTGCTATCGCCGCTGCTATTGACGCAGTATCCAAAAGACCCTCGCACTGATATATGTTATAACCTCGGCTAGATCTCATTTAACAGCAATACCCCAATGCACAGGCATTGGGGTATTTTTATTGCAGGAAACCACTTTATCACATATTATATTTATCCAGCGATGTCTTTAATGCTCTGACCGTATCAGCGATGATGCACAGCTCCTTCGTATCACACGCCGCCAGCAGCACCTCTATCTCATCGGATGCCTGCTCGCGCAGCATAGCACGTTCACCGAACAACAGCTCGTCCGCTCTTGCTTCCAGTGCCGACGCAATATCCGCAAAGACCTCTAAGCTGAGCTTGGTATTGCCTGTTTCGATGTGGCTCATGTGAGTTACAGAGATGCCGACCCGCTCTGCCAGAAACTCCTGCGACCAGCCTTTGGCTTTTCTCACCTTACGTATCCGTTGTCCTATTGCATAATAATCCATAATTTTACCTCTGCAATTAAAATTTTTGCGAAATCTACTTGAATTATATAGGCAATTATGCTATAATTTAATAAACTGCATAGGCTATTTTATGTCTATACAGTTAAAAATATGAATTGAGAGGTAAAAAAACATGAAAAAGCTATTCAAAAAGATCGCGGCAATTGTCATGGTTGCGGTGATCGCAGTGTCGGCAATGGTTATCCCGACGACAACAGCAAGCGCGGCAAACATTTTCGACGGTGCTATTAAAATCAGCGAATTGGAGTATTATTCCACGAATTTTTCAGCCGCCAAAGAGTATCAGTACTATAAAATAGTACTGCCAAGCAATGGCGATATCACACTTCGCTGCAATAAAGCAAGTTCACCTATTTATCAGCCTTGCCAATGGTACTTTTATAATAGTAACGCCGAAGAGATAAAACACGGTTCTTTTAGCGATAATTCTAATGAAAAAGTTGAGAACCTGAAGGCAGGCACATATTATCTATATGTATTAGCTTGCACTGATATAGCACACGCAACCGACTTCTACTACACCTTCACCCCCGACCTCAAGCCCACAATCTCCCTTAAAGTAACCATTACCAAGGGCACAACGCTGCAGCTTGGCTCTGTCGTAGAAAACTACGACGGTAAGGTAACATGGGAATCCACCAAGAAATCTGTAGCGACTGTGACCTCCAAGGGCAAGGTCACAGCAAAGAAAAAGGGTACGACCACCATCCGCGCAAAGCTCAGCGACGGCACCTATGTACAGATAAGAGTAGTCGTAAAGAATCCTGCCACCAAAAATACAACAACGACAACCAAATAAACACAAGCATCCCCTGTGAAAGCAGGGGATGTCGTTTTGCATATCTGCACATCAGGCGGTTGAGAAGTCTGCAGATGCAAGAAAACCCCATAACGGCTAGGCTTTGTGCCTGCCGTTATGGGGTTGACGCAGCAGATGTAGGCTTATCGACAGCCTGAATTAGAAGTACTTGTTGGAGTGAGCCTTAACATACTCAACAACTTCCTCAGCATAGCAGAATGCCATGGAAACGCAGGTATCAGCGCAGCCGTAGTAGATAGCGATCCTGCCTGTGTCCTTATCGCAGAGTGCTGCGCAGGGGAATGTAACGTTCTGAACGTCGCCTACGCACTCATAGTACTCTCTGGGATTGATGAGGTACTCCTTGCAGCGATACTTTACCTTCCAGGGCTGATCCTTGTCGAGGATGCAAGCGCCGAAGCTGTATACAAAGCCGTTGCAGCTCTCGAGAACGCCGTGGTAGAATACCAGCCAGCCCTCGCTTGTCTCAATCGGGATAGGACCTGCACCGATCTTCTTGGACTCCCAGCCCTTATCGGGAGCCATAACGTGTCTGTGCTTGCCCCAGTATGTCATATCCTTGGAGTGAGAGAGGTACATATCACCGAAAGGTGTGTGACCGCTGTCAGAAGGACGGGAGAACATTACATACTCGCCGTTGATCTTTCTGGGGAACATAACGCCGTTTCTGTTGAAGGGCAGGAAAGCATTCTCGCACTGGTGGAACTCCTTGAAGTCCTTTGTCCAGCCCACGCCGATAGTGGGCTTCCAGCCGTAAGCGTTGCACCATGTGATCCAGTATCTGTCCTCGATCCATACGCATCTGGGATCGTAGCCGTACTGCCAGGGATTAGCCTCAGCAGTGGAGGGGTCATCGTTGATCCACTGTACTCTCTCAGGGTTGATGTTCCAGTGGATACCGTCCTCGGAGAAACCTGCGTGGATAGCCATGTTTCTTTCCTTGTCATCTACACGGAAAACACCAGCAAACTTGCCCTCAAAGGGAACAACTGCAGAGTTGAAGATGGAGTTGCTTGTGGGAAGCAGATCGCGGGGGATGATGGGGTTAGCGTCATAGCGCCATACTACGTCCTTGCAGCCCTCGGGACGATCCTGCCAAGGCATATTGGGAATGCTCTGTCCGATGATTTCTAAGCTCATGTTCTTTACCTCTCTTTGATAGATTTGTTTTTGTTATTTGATACATACGGCAGCTCCGTGTGTACCTGTTGAATACAGTATATCAAATAATATCCAATAATTCAATAGTCTTTTTGGATAAAGATTAAAGATTTTTTTAGTATATGTTTACTTAACAAAAATAGGTTAATAAGCTGAATTTTACTTAACGGTTTTTAAGCACACAAAAAAACTCCCCGACATAGGTCAGGGAGTTTGCTATTTACATCATCATGCCTCA
>SVMQ01000308.1 GCA_015067375.1 Oscillospiraceae bacterium
TGCACTTTATATATTTTTATGAAACAGAGCGCAGTCCGCACTTTCATTTTCATATAAAAATCCCGCTCTGTCGCAAAGACAAAGCGGGAATTACTGCAAGCATTAAATTTCACCTAGCAGTGTTAATGCATTTTTGTAAAGGATAAGCTCGCGCTCCTCGTCAGTAAGCGGTATTGCCGCAAAACGCTGAAGTTCTTCCTCTGCCGTCCACATGGGATAATCCGTGCCGAACATGACCTTGTCCGCGCCGAAGCAGTGTATAAGCTCCGCCGCCCTCTCGGGCGTCATATCGTACAGCGAGCTTGACAGATCGACATATATCCTGCCGTCGTTGAAAAGCTCCTGTGCCTCGTCCCACTGCGACCAGCCTGCAAAATGCGCACCGATCACTTTCATTTTCGGGAACATATCCACAGCGCGGCGAAGTCTTTTGGGACCCGAAAAATCATATCGGTAATCACCGACATGGAAAAGTATCGGCAGTCCATGCTTCTCAGCCTGTTCATAGATAGGAAAGACCTTTTCATCATCAATCTGAAACTGCTGAAAATCGGGGTGCAGCTTTATTCCCTTTAATCCAAGCGAAACGATACGCTCGGTCTCGCCCGCAATATCCTCATAATCGGGGTGGAGCGCCCCAAAGCCGATAAGCCTGTCGGGATATAGCTTAACACACTCCGCAATAAAGTTGTTTATGCTCTCTACCTGATGCGGAACAGTTGCCACTGACTGAACTATACAGCGGTCAACACCCGCCTCATCACTTAGTCGTAACAGCGTGGATAGTGTTCCATCGTTCTCCATGGTGAGGTTGTAAAACTCACCGATACCAATTGCCGCTTTTTCAGCGATCTTTTCAGGGAAAATATGTGCGTGTGCGTCGATTATCATAATTTGGCGCTCCTTTCTTAATTTATTACAAGATGCTTTTCAGCATCTCAATAACCCAAAATATAAGTGTGGCTAGTGCTATCACTCTCTTAACCAGCAATTGAATATATGCCATCGACTTGTATTTGCCGAGTAATGACCGATATTCATAAGCCCGCTTTGCTTTGCGTAATGAAAAGCACGATATTGATGATATTAGCTTGTAACTTCCGCTTTGTTATTTATAATACAAAAACGCGCCAAGCCGTAGCTCAGCGCGTTGCATTTTTGTAGCACGCAGGGTTGCGGTTTAAATGGCAAAAAGCTTTATCAAGCGTTCTTGCCAAGCTCGATAGCCTTGATGTTTTTCTCAACAAGGTGAGCCTTTGCGGGAGGAATGATCTTCTCCAGTGCTTTCTTGATTACCTCATCGGAAGCAAGACCTGTTTCCTTGATAAGCTTGCCGATAAGGATAATGTTAGCCATGCCCTTGAGTCCCTGCTCCTCAGCCATCTGTGTAGAAGGAACATAGAAGCACTTAATATCGGTACGCTCGCACTTCTGTGCAATAAGAGTGCTGTCAATGATAGCGATACCGCCAGGCTTAACATCGTTGATAAACTTGTCATAGCTGGGGCCGTTCATTACGATAAGTACATCAGGCTCTGTTACGAGAGGAGAGCCTACAGCGTCATCGCTGATGCAAACGGAGCAGTTAGCTGTACCGCCGCGCATCTCGGGGCCGTAGGAAGGGAGCCAAGATACTTCCTTGTTGTCCATAAGGCCAAAGTAAGCAAGCATCTTGCCTGCAAACAGGATACCCTGTCCGCCGAAGCCTGCGAGGATAGTTTCTGTCATCATCTTATTGCGCCCTCCTTGTAAACTCCGAGAGGATAGTAGGGGATCATGTTGTCCTTCAGCCACTGGATAGCCTCAACAGGCGACTTGCCCCAGTTTGTGGGACAGGTGGACAGAACCTCGATAATAGAGAAGCCCTGCTTGTTCTTCTGGAACTCAAAGCCCTTTCTGATAGCAGCCTTAGCCTTGCGGATATTTGCGGGATCTGCAACAGTTACACGCTCAGCAAGCGCAACACCGCTGAGTGTGGACAGCATCTCGCATACTCTTATGGGGAAGCCCTCTGTATCGGTGCTTCTGCCGTAAGGAGTTGTCTGTGTCACCTGACCGGGCAGTGTTGTGGGAGCCATCTGACCGCCTGTCATGCCGTAGGTGGTGTTGTTTACGAAGATAACTGTGATGTTCTCGCCTCTTGTAGCGGCGTGAACTATCTCAGCGGTACCGATAGCGGCGAGGTCGCCGTCACCCTGATATGTGAACACAAAAGTGTCGGGATTTGCTCTCTTAACGCCTGTAGCAACAGCGGGAGCACGTCCGTGAGCAGCCTCGATCATGTCGCAGGCAAAGTAATCATAAGCCATTACAGAGCAGCCAACGGGAGCAACACCAACGGTCTGTCCCTCGATGCCCATTTCGTCTATGACCTCGGCAACAAGACGGTGGATGATACCGTGTGTACAGCCGGGGCAGTAATGAAGAGGTGCGTCTGTAAGCGCATGAGGTTTCTTGAATTCAGGCATTTACTTAGCTCCTTTCTGTGTCATTTCAACTATCTTAGCAAGTATCTCGGCAGGCTTCGGAATAATACCGCCTGTTCTGCCGAAGAACTCAACATTCTTCTTGCATTCGAGCGCAAGCTTAACGTCCTCGATCATCTGACCCATGG
>SVMQ01000309.1 GCA_015067375.1 Oscillospiraceae bacterium
TGAGTGATGAGCTTCGCGAGCGCATCAAGCAAAAGGCTACAGAGATGGGATATCGTATGCATTCGGGCGGCAGAGGCGCTCATGACGGTTTAAGTTATAACATAGGTATTGTTGTTGCGCGGCATTTTATCGGTGACGCAAGCTCGTTTTACTGGGTAGTGTATCGTCATATTATCGAGCTGCTTCAGACGCAGAACTTTTACGGTATGCTGGAGGTAGTCAATGACGCTGACAGCGGAATGGGCGAGATACCTAATTCGGTGCTTGACAAAAAGGTTGATGGACTTATAGTGCTGGGGCAGTTTGCTGACAGCTATGTTGAAAGACTGATGTCTTTTGGGCTTCCTACAGTGTTCCTTGATTTCTACGGCAGCCGTGAGGACGTGGAGTCGGTGCTTTCGGATAATTTTTACGGCGCGTATATGCTGACCAGTCACCTTGTTGCAAACGGCCACAGAAAGATCGGATTTCTGGGAAGTATAAGCTCCACTTCAAGCATACAGGACAGATATCTCGGATACTACAAGGCGCTGCTTGAGAACAGGATACCGCTGAGACAGGACTGGATAATCAGTGATCGTTCGAACGAAAGCGATATTTTCCCTGAGTTCACGCTTCCGGCGGATATGCCTACGGCGTTTGTGTGCAACTGCGATGAAACAGCGTATAAGCTTGTAAATCAGCTTAAAGCTGCGGGGTATTCTATTCCTGATGATGTTTCGGTGGTAGGCTATGACAATCATATTTATTCTACCATAAGTATGCCGAGGATAACGACCATTGATGTAAACAGCCGTGTGATGTCGGCAGAAGCGGTGGATATAATCCTGCATAAGATACGCGATGGCAGCTATAAGCGCGGAAGAACATTGGTCACAGGAAAGCTTGTGCGCCGCGAGAGCGTGAAAAACCTTAACGAAATATAAAAAACAGCAGGTGCTTTTGGGGCACCTGCTTCTTCGTTGTGTATTTGATTATTGTCTATATTCGCTTACGATGTCTTCCATCTTTCTTGTATCCTCTGCAACAGAGCTTGCGATCTCGGCACTCTGTACTGCGGTGTGTGAGGTCTCGGAAATGATATCGGAAATCTGCGCGATACGTTCCTTTACGGCGTCGATCGCAGCTGCCTGTTTTTCGGTGAGCTTAGCAATGCTGTCGGAATAAGCTGCGCTTTCCTCGGCTGTGGTTATTACTGTATTCATGCGCTCGGCAACATTGTCTGCGACCTCTCTTCCGCGGTGTACTGCTCTGATGGAAGCGTCGATAAGCTCTGCTGTGTTCTGAACTGCGTCCTGGCTCTTTCCTGCGAGGTTGCGCACTTCATCAGCAACAACCGCAAAGCCTTTGCCTGCCGCGCCTGCTCTTGCTGCCTCGATAGAAGCATTCAGCGCGAGTATATTGGTCTGGAATGCGATATCTTCGATCGTTTTAACGATATCTTGAATCTTTGCGGAGGAATCCTCGATCTCGGACATGGCGTCGATCATCTTGTTCATCTCGCTGTTGCTCTCGTTAAGAAGCGTTGTGCTGTTGGCAGCTGATTTGGAAGCGTTCTTTGCTGCGTCAAGACTATTGTGTGTTTCAATGGTGATGGCGGTGATATCGCTGGATATCTCCTCAATGGTGGACTGCTGCTTTTCGGCAGCTTCGTTGATGTTATCTGCTACAATGTGCATCTTCTGTCCGGAAGCGCTAAGAGTTTCGGAGACTTCTGCGATACGGGCAACTACGCTGCGCTGCTGCTCTACAAGCTGCTCGGTGTGAGCCATGTTGTTCTGTACTGTTTCAAGCAGGGAATCAGCCTCGCGCTTAGCATTCTGTGCCTCGGTGATATAATTCAGAGTGCATTTTACGAGATATACTATAAGGAAAGAGCCGACGTTAATGCCTGCGATGCCTTTGATAAGGCCGCTAAGCTCTGTGCCGCCATAGAATAAATCGTTAAAGAAAAGACCTGCTATTACTGCAACGTCCATAATTATCCAGTGTGTGTACAGGCAACGCTTGCTGTAATAAAGTGCCGCAATGGACATGGAGCCAAGCATGAGAGCGAACATATCCTGCATGGCGTGGTTCGCTATAGACATTATAATTATAATAAGCAGCTGTGTAATGCAAAGCACGAATCCGCGAGTTACAAGGTCTGTGCGCTTTTTCAGTATGAATGAAAGAGCGACTGCAACAACACCGCAGCCCATGATGATAGCACCGTTTACTATGGCGCTTTGAATAATGTTAATCGCGCCGAAGATAAGGCATACACCTAAGATGAAAAAGGTGTGGATAGTGACGATCTTTTCATTTATAACGGCTCTGCCGCTGTATGAAGCACTCATGGTTATTCCTCCTAAGGTTATAAAAGTAATCTGTAATATACAAATTATAGCATAAAATGCGTGTTTAGTCAATAACAATACAACCCGCGTCGAATTTTTGTGGATTTAGTGTACCGAAATGACGCTTTGTGCCAAGCATTTTAATTAAAATAACAGAATGTGCAGAATTTTTTGTTGTAATGCTTGACAAATCATTTTAATTGTGATATACTTATTAAGCCGCATGTGCAGGGTTTTAAGCATTATTGCGCCCTGACGCAGCGAGTCTGATAA
>SVMQ01000310.1 GCA_015067375.1 Oscillospiraceae bacterium
TCGATATAAAAAGTCAACGTCATAAGCAACGCAAAGCCACTTTTGACATCAACATCAAAAGTGGCTTTTAATACTTCTATACGACTATCGCATTAACCCCGAAGCGGTGTTTTTTATTGCTTTTAAGATCAATCTCTCTCAGGGCCTCTCAGCAGGATTCCGACGAACTCAGGGCCTGCATTGCAGGAGACCACAGCGCCTGTCGGCTCTACCATAGCAGGGCCGTAGCCGACCTTTTTGGTCATCTGGTCGATAAGCTCCTTTTCATGCTCGGGATGAGTTGTCGTGATGACATTCCACGGTGTGCCGGGGATCATCCTTGCGGTCATATGCTCTACCGCCGCTGCGATAGCAGCCTTTTCGCCGCGCGCTTTCTTCACGACCTCTGTCTTTTCAGCGAAAAGCGAAATGATAGGCTTAAGTCCCATAAGCTCGCCAAGGAAGGAAGCTGCCGCGGTGATGCGTCCCGACTTCTTCATGTGGCGAAGCTCAAAGCCAACGATGTAAGCCTCAATGTGCTTTGCCCAGTCCTCAAGATATGCAACTACGCTCTCAACAGACTGACCCTCCTGCAGCTTTCTGCAAGCCTCAACAACAGGATAACCGTAGCCGAGGGAGTAGTTCTGGCTGTCCACTGTATAGATCTTGAGATCGGGATGCTCCTCCTCAACCGCCATCTTTGCGATCACCGCGCTGGTGTAGGTCTGGGAGCCTGCCGCGTTGATAACATCAACGATGATCTCTCGTACACCCTCAGCATAAAGCTCGCGGTACTTCTCCTCAAAGCGGATAGGTGTTATCTGGGAGTGCTTGGGTATCTCGCTGTTCTCCTTGAGTATCTTGAAAAACTCGTCATTCGTGAAGTCCTTGCGGTCGATATAGCCCTTGCCGTTGATGGTCAGCTCAAAGGGCATGATGACCAGCAGATCCTTGTACTTCTCCTCTACGGCAGGGTTGATGTCGCAGCCGCTGTCAGTGATTATTCGTACATTCTCGTTCATTCGTATGTTCCTTTCCATATTTAATTACAAATTGCCTTTTTTTACCTTGCGTTTTCCCAGTCGTATTGTGTAAGACGTCCGTTATTCTCCAGCTCGGGGAATCCCCATTGCCTCAGCGCCTCGTATACTCCGATAGCAACGCTGTTGGAGAGATTGAGGCTCCTTAGTGTGCTTCGCATAGGGATGCGCACGCAGCGCTCCTTATTCTCGAAAAGCAGGCTCTCGGGCAATCCCGCGTCCTCTCGTCCAAAGAACAGATAGCTCTTGTCAGGGTATGCAACATCGCTGTAGCAATTCTGTGCCTTTGTCGTGAAATAGAAATATGCGCCGTCGTTTCTGCTGAAAAAATCCTCAAAGCTGTCGTAGTAGGTGATATCGAGATAGCTCCAGTAGTCAAGACCC
The DNA here is from genome assembly GCA_015067375.1 of Oscillospiraceae bacterium. Lineage (GTDB taxonomy): Bacteria > Bacillota > Clostridia > Oscillospirales > Ruminococcaceae > CAG-115. Next base: position 1,404 of record SVMQ01000310.1, read on the forward strand.
GCCCTCTTCAGATGCTTATCGTCGGGCGTAAAGCCCATCGGACGGATTATGTGCAGCCTTGCGCCTGTTACAGCACAGGTGCGCGCTATATTGCCTGTATTCTGGGGTATCTGCGGCTGTGCCAGCACGATATTGAGTTCCATACCACACCTCTTACACTTATTGGGAATACTGCATAACAATATCTTTTTTATTGTATCATATTAAACGACGATTTGCAAGTGTTTTTCGCGCATTTTTTATAAAAATACAAATTATGTCTGCCGAATAATATTTGACTTAATACATAAAATTTGATATACTATAAAGGAATACGCGAAGTGTCGGGGCGACAGCGGCTGTCTGCGCCTAAGGCACTTTTTATATAACAGACGCAATAAGGAGCATACAAAATGTTTGACGATATCATTTCATCCATAACCGACGCGCTGTACAGCTATATCCTTATCATACTGCTCGTTGCAGGCGGACTTTATTTTACGATAAGGACAAGATTTGCGCCGTTCAGACTTTTCCGCGAGCAGCTTCGCGCGGTTATGGAAAAGCCAAAGGGAAGCAACAGCGTATCGTCGTTTCAGGCGCTGATGGTATCGACCGCCTCACGCGTTGGCACAGGCAATATCGTCGGAGTTGCCTCGGCGCTGTGTCTTGGCGGCTTCGGCTCGGTATTCTGGATGTGGGTCATCGCGCTCATCGGAAGCTCCTCGGCATTCATCGAAAGCACCCTTGCTCAGATATACAAAAAGCGCGGCCCCGACGGAAGCTACGGCGGCCCCGCCTACTACATCGAAACAGCGCTAAAAAACCGAAAGCTGGCTGTGGTGTTTTCGATATGTCTGATACTGACATACGGTCTCGGCTTCAATATGCTGGCGTCCTATAATCTGCAATCCACCTTTTCCGCATACAGCTTTTATGATGCAAAGATAACTCCTTGGCTGATAGGACTGGTAACTGCGGTGGCTGTGTGCTACTGCCTGATGGGCGGCGGTGCGCGTGTAATAAAAGCGACCACTGCAATAGTGCCGTTCATGGGTGTGGCATACATCCTGGTTTCGCTCATAATCATCGCTGTAAACATCAGGATGCTGCCCGATGTTTTTGTCCGCATATTCACAGAAGCGTTCGATGTTCAGGCTATTTTCGGCGGCTTCAGCGGCTCCTGTGTTATGTACGGCAT
>SVMQ01000311.1 GCA_015067375.1 Oscillospiraceae bacterium
TCCTCATCGTCAGCGCAAAAACAGACAAGGAGGACAAGCTCAACGGACTTGTGCTGGGCGCTGACGACTACATAGAAAAGCCGTATGATATCGACATAATGCTTGCAAAGATAGGCGGCATATTCAAGCGCAGGTACGCTGTTGACGAGCTTATCGACGGCGATATCCGCATCAACAAGGTCAGCCGCACCGTCTGCAAGAATGATGTTCAGTTAGAGCTGACCGCAAAGGAGTTCGACCTGCTGTTGCTGCTTGTTGAAAACAAGGGACAGGCGCTCAGCAAGGAATATCTGTTCAACAGTATATGGGGCAGCGACAGCTTTTCCGAGCAGCAGACGCTGACCGTACACATCAAATGGCTCCGTCAGAAGATAGAGAATGACCCGAAAAAACCAGAACGTATACTTACAGTTTGGGGAGTAGGTTACAAATATGAAAGCATTTAACAGGATATTTGCGGCGGTGATAGTCGTTATCGTTGCCGTATCTGCAGTCGCAAATGTGATGCTGCTGACCTACAGCAAGGACAGCGGCAGACCGCATCGCGTGGAGATAAGCCGCCTTGCGCGCGAGATAGAAAACGGCTCGATGCCTGATGCTTCGTCGTGCGAATATGTTACGGCGGTCACAGTATACGGCGACGGCTTCTACTGCTCCGACAGCGATAATGTCATCATGGAGATAAACGGCGAGCTGTACCGCTTTGACTACAATACGGACGACGCAGATAAAACATCGCTTGTCATGACGGTGAATATCAGCCTCGGCATCATGGCGGCGGTCATCATAGCCGTTTTGCTGTATATCAGGGCGAGGATACTGAAACCCTTCGAGCAGCTTTCGGATGTGCCGTACGAGCTTTCAAAGGGCAATCTCACAGCGCCCGTCAAAGAGAGCAAAAGCCGCTTTTTCGGGCGGTTTATCTGGGGAGTGGATCTGCTCCGCGAGAATCTTGAACAGCAGAAAGAGCGCGAGCTTGGTCTGCAAAGGGATAAGAAGATGCTGCTGTTGTCGCTCTCGCATGATATAAAAACGCCGCTGTCAGCAATAAAGCTGTATTCAAAGGCGTTGTCAAAGGGCTTGTATACAAGCGCGGAAAAGCAGCTTGAGATAGCGCAGAATATCGACCATAAAGCCGACGAGATAGAAAGCTACGTTTCGCAGATAATCACCGCGTCAAGGGAGGATTTCCTGAGCCTTGATGTGGATATGGGCGAGTTCTATCTGTCGGAGCTTGTGACGAAGATAAAGCAGTATTATACCGAAAAGCTGTCGCTGATAAAGACGGAGTTTACGGTAGACAGCTACACCGACTGCTTGCTTAGCGGAGACCCTGACCGCAGCGTTGAGGTCATACAGAATATCATCGAAAATGCGATAAAATACGGCGACGGAAAAGGCATCGGTATCAGCTTTTCGGAGGAGGACGGCTGCATCCTGATCGCTGTGCGAAACAGTGGCTGCAGCTTGCCTGATACCGACCTGCCGCATATCTTCGACAGCTTCTGGAGAGGCGCGAATGCCGAGAATGAAAAGGGCAGCGGCCTTGGACTTTACATCTGCCGCCAGCTCATGCACAAGATGAACGGCGATGTCTTCGCTGAGGTAAACGATGGTTTTATGTGCGTAACGGCGGTATTCGGAAAGGCGTGATGATCGGCTTCCTAAAATTTGTGTCTGTAATCAAATATCCCCCATAAGCCGCGGCTTTTGGGGGATGTTTTGTTATGTAGCCCGATTTTTTGCACTTTTGTCAGAAGATCTGTCTGAGTGCAGACAGTACCTCGTTGTAAAGCCGCATCATATCACTGTGATCATTCGGGTATTTAAAAATATTTTTAAATACCTATTGACATTTTTTGAGCGATAAGCTATAATCTATTTAAAGATTTTTTTAAATAGATCGAAAGGGTGAGAGATACGGGCATATCAGATACATTCAAGATACTCTCCGATCCGCAAAGGCGCGAGATACTTGTTATGCTCCGTGTCGGGCGCATGAGCGCAGGCGAGATCGCGGAAAGGCTGAATATCACTCCTGCGGCATTATCATATCATCTTAAGCTGCTGAAAAAAGCTGATATGCTGCTGGAGTACAAGGAGAAGAACTTTGTTTATTACGAGCTTAACACCAGCGTTTTTGACGAGATGATCATGTGGTTCGGACAGTTTGGAGGCGGTAAGGATGAGAAATAAAATAATGCCGATAATTGCAGCTGTATCAGTTATTGCAGCGGCAGTGGCGATGAACTTCCTGCCTGACGTGGTGCCGATTAATTACAATGTATTCGGTGAGGTAGGCGGCAGGGGAAGCAAATGCTGGCTGTTTCTGTTTCCTCTGATAGCTGTTATAGCTTCGGTGGTCTGGAGCATTTATATCCGAGCAAGGGAGAAAAGGCTGAACGCCGCAGACGAAAAGACGACAGCACGCATGAAGAATAACGGTAAGGTGCTGTTCGTGATATTGCTTGCCTATGAGGTGTTCGTGCTTGTGGGGCAGGCGGTCATGACGGTGCATCTCATTTCTATGGGCGAGGATAACAGCGGTGCAATGCCTGCAGGACTCAGCTCGGTGCTATGCTG
>SVMQ01000312.1 GCA_015067375.1 Oscillospiraceae bacterium
TACATCGATATCACAGAGTACACAGTGAGCAGGACATAGGAGCTGCGCCTGCCCTCAAAAAGCGCGCTGTAGGAATACACGCCAACTGCCATGAAAAAATACACCGAGAAGAAGGTCGGGCGCGTTTCAGGCAGGAGCGACAAATTGAGTCCTGATATCAGCACCAGTATCGCACAAAGCACTGACGCCCTGCATCCGAATATACGCTTTACAGGAAACAGCACCAGATAAAGCATACCGACCAAAGCGATGAGATTGAACCCCCTCATCACATACAGCGTATTACCGAAAACCATAGTAAACAGCTTCAACGTTACTGCATAGAAAGGCGGACTGTAATCCTCGGGCAACAGGCTGAATAACTCTCCCATGGTATGCTGTGTCAGAGCATACTGATAGCTGCTGTCATAGTTGATATAATCAACACTGAGCGGCGGAAACACCAGAAATCCTGCCGCCAGTGAAAATGCTCCCCATATCAGCAAATATACACGATTATCGACCAGCCACTTTTTTATCTTGTCCATAATATTTACCATACCTTAAATCACTTTTGCTTAACGCGGTACAACTCGAAGTTAGACAGAAATGTTTCAGGGATATAACATATTCCCACTTGCTCGATCTCCGCATCAGGGAATGTCGCATACATCATCTCATCGATATCTTCAGACATATACAAGTTCATACCGCCTGAAGCGCATACATAAAATTCATCCGTGTATTCATAGATATCAGTTGCTGCTCCGACTTCGATCAGATCAGCCGTAAACACATCATAGGTACGAAGTATCGTATATGTATCGTCGCTGACATAGTGCACGCCCTCAGGGAAGTAATAACACATCGGGCCGAGCGACCACTCGTGATAATGCAGGAACTTCGCGTCACTGCCGATCACTTCAGGCAGATCGGTAACATACAAGACATTATCCTTTGATGACCTGTCTGCTATCATGCAAAGCTCCGCACAGAAGCAATACACACACAATCCGATAAATACCCATGGCATGACCCGCAGTCTGCAGTTTGCCAGACCCACCGATATCACTATGATAAGCACGCCTGAAAAAATATGAAAATAACGAGAAGTCGCCAACGGATATACAAGCTCTGAAAACAGCAACAGCAGCAATACAGGCATGATAAAGCTGCAGACCATATATGCGCCTCTGATGGTTGTATGCTTCGCCTGCTCGGACAGAGAGATATCAGACAGCTTTTTTACTTCTTTGAGCCTGTCAAAAGGTATGTTCTTCAGCACTATCATGACTAACAGCAAAGCCGCAACGATCAGCAGTATCGAATGCATAGGCAGACTCATCTCGTACTCGAATGGTGAGGAGATCGTCCATGAAAAGATCTGCTGAAAATCCAGCTTTCCGCTTGACCAGAAATTATCCTGAACATTACCGAACTGATAAAACACCACACGCAGCCACGGTATATAAGCCACCGCACATATCACGCCGCAAATGAGTATATTAACAAACCTGCGGCGTTCTTTCATGATAAGCGCAAATACCAGCATAGTTATGTAAATACCCAGTGTACCCAGCATCGCAACATTATGAGTATACATAGCGATGACCGAAAAGACCGTAAGCGCGATCAGGTCGGTAAGCTTTCCGCTGAACAGCGCTTTGTAGCCGCATACTCCCACCGCGGTGAAATAAAATATCGAAAAGTATGTGGGGCGTATCTCGGGAAGCTGTGCAATATTTATTGAGGAGATAGTCATGAGAACGGTGCAGATAACAGACGCTTTAACACCAAACAGCTGTCTTACGGGAAACGCCGCAATATACAGCATGCTTACTATAGCGATCAGATTGAATACACGCATCACGAATAATGTATTTCCGAACACATCAGTAAATAGCTTCAGCGTGACCGCATACATCGGGGGGCTGAAATCCTCAGGCAGCAAGCGCAGCATCTCTTCAAAAGGATGCTGCATCAGAAAATACTGATAGCTGCTGTCATAATTGATGAAATCCTTACTCAAGCACGGAAACACCAACAAGCATATAAGGCGCTGAATGCTATCCACATCAGATAATAAAGATAATTGCCTTTTATATATTCTTTCATCCGAATAAATATCTCCTGTTCTCAGAAAAACTATTCCAGCGATCTCACGCACTCAGCGCTTTTTGCTGAATGCGCACTTTATCCTTATTCCGATAAGGCGGAACAGCGTTTTTATGTAGCCGAGTATGAACGGAATGAGCCTGCGCTTTGATTCACCGAACATACGCTTGTCAAAGGAGATGGGAGTTTCCTTTATCACCAGCGACTTGTTGTTGATGCGCAGCTTAAGCAGCACCTCCTGCAGGATGTCGTAGTTCTTGCAGGAAAGCTCCACCTTTTTCAGCTGTGCGGTGTCGTACATCCTGTAGTCAGTAGAGATGTCCTTTGCCTTGATGCCAAGCGCGATGCGGAACGTCGTATTGAGTATCTTGGACATGATGATAGAGGACTTCGCGTCATCCGTATGTCCGCCCTTGACATAGCGCGAGCCGATGACTACGTCTGCTCCCGTCATAAACA
>SVMQ01000313.1 GCA_015067375.1 Oscillospiraceae bacterium
GTTGTCATCAAAGCTGCCGAACAGATCGGGTAGGATATCCTTGGTGCGGTATTCCATACCGGGACGTACATTATCGCAGTAATTCCTCTCGGAAAAAACGTGCATCTTATCGGGATAGTCAAGCTGGTTGTTGTCGGTGCTTATATCCTCAGAGCCTGATGTGTCGGTGCAGTAGTGGTAGAAATCATCGGTTATACAAAGCACCGAGCCGCCGAAGCTCTTTTCGTGCAGTATCTCTCTTGCACATTCAAGCGTCGGATTTGCAGCGATCTTGTTGCACATTGAGGTCATATCTTCCTCGAATACTCGTACATAGGAGTATTTGCGCACATATTCGCTGAGGATACGGTTGCTCTTGCCTGCATCATGCTTCTGGCAGCCACAGCTTTCAGAGTAAACAGGAGAATAATCCAGCGTTACGTCGTAGGGCTTCAGACCGGGCTCCGCAATGATTCGGTCAATTACGCCGAAAACCGCGCGTGCAAGCTCGGTGTTGTCCTTTATTGCGGTAGTGAGGCGGGGAGTGTGGTACTTTTCAAGCTCCATGCCGTCAAAGCCTGTTACGATAACATCCTCGGGTACGCTGTAGCCTTTTTCGGCAAGCTTCAGACAGACTGCCATAGCCATAGAATCGTTGGCACAGATAAACGCTTCGGGAAGCGGTCTGCCGCTTGCGAAAAACTCGTCCATGGCTTCGTATGTAGGGTTGTCCCAGAAGTTGCCGTAAAGTATGTCGTTTTCGCTGAGAGTGAGTCCGTGTTTTGCCATGGTCTCGGCACAGCTGTCTATTCTCGTCTGGGCGAAATCATTGCCCTTTGTGCCTGCCATGTGGATGATATCTTTACAGCCGTGATCGGTGATAACGTGTTCAACGATCTTGCTGAAAGCCTCGCCGTATCCGAATGATACGTTGAAAGCCTTTTTGCGGTACAGATCTATGCTGATAACGGGGATGCCCTTTTCGCAGCAGCGGTCACAGATCTTGTTGAACAGCGACTCCTGCATCTCGTTCGTCTGCATCATTATCATGACATCGATCATTTCATAGCTGATGGCGTCATAGAGCTTTGCAGCGCCGTCGTTATCAGGACTTTCGTAATAAAGATCCTCGTAGCAGTGATATACCAGAAGACGATATTCATCGCGCTCCTTGACCTGTCTGACTATTTCGGCAAGTACAGGCTTTATCGGCTCTTTGTTCATCGTAGTACAACAGAAACCGATAACATGACGATTATTAAGCACTGGAACTTTCCCCTTTCTATATATGTAACCGTATAAAAATCATCCAACCTGACCTTGGTTAATCGTTTACATCGGATTTCATATACAACTACAGTCATTTTAGCATATATTTATAAATAAATCAAGTGGTTTGCAATAATTATTTTGGTATTTTTGCAAATTTTACCTAAATTAAGTAATAGGCTCAGAAAAACACTGAGCCTATTATCTTAATAGTTTTCGCTTTTGATCTGAAAATATGACTTGGGGTAGGAGCATACGGGACAGATCTCGGGCGCTTTTTTGCCGATGACGATATGACCGCAGTTTCTGCACTGCCACATTTCTTCGCCTGCTTTTTCAAATACGCGCTGCATCTCTGTGTTGCTGAGAAGCTGCAGGAAGCGTTTCTCGTGATACTCCTCGATCTCGGCTACCTGTCTGAATTTCTGCGCGATCTCGGTGAAGCCTTCTTCGTCAGCCTCCTCAGCAAATTTGCGGTACATATCCGTCCATTCAAAGTGTTCGCCTGATGCAGCGTTTTTCAGGTTTGCGGTCGTGTTGGACATTCCGTCAAGATATCTGAACCACATGAAAGCGTGCGCAAGCTCGTTGTCGGCAGTCTCGCGGAAGATAGCTGCTATCTGTTCAAAGCCCTCGCCCTGTGCCGTTCTCGCAAAAAGATCGTATTTGCTGCGCGCCTGTGTTTCGCCCGCGAATGCGGACATAAGATTTGCTTCAGTCCTTGTGCCTTTTAAATTATTGATAATGTTCAGCCTCCCTTTTTTTTGACAGTATTATGTGGATTTCAGCGCAAATTATACCTGTTTTTCATGATCTTAGAAAAATTTTGAAATTTTTTTGAAAAAGCTATTGACAACATCTGTACTACATGATATAATACAACTGTATTAAGACGGATAATACAGTTGATACAAATAATACATCTAAAGGAGGTCAGAACGTGCTTGATATAAGGCTAGAGGGCAAGGCGCCTATCTATGAGCAGCTGTATAACGGGATATCACAGCTCATCTCATCGGGAGAGCTGAAGCCTGATGAAAAGCTTCCTGCGGTGCGCGAGGTCGCAAAGCAGCTTGGCATCAACCCGAACACTGTGCAGAAAGCGTATGCACAGCTGGAGCAGTCTGGGCTGATATATTCCATGCCTGCAAAGGGTAGCTATGTTTCGCCCTCAAATAACGCGGTAGAGGCGCTCAAGGCAGGGGCGATAAAAGCACTGGAGGCGGCGATCGTTACCGCAAAGAAGAGTGGCGTGACCCATGATGAGGTCGTGGAGATAGCCGACAGGATATGGTTAGTAGAT
>SVMQ01000034.1 GCA_015067375.1 Oscillospiraceae bacterium
CTTTCATGGACAGTATAGCGGTCATCTGAAAATATCCAGTAAGCCATGGGTCGATCCTCGCCTGTGCCGCCTGAAACGGGAGTGTCGATAGGCGCGTTGACGGCAGAGGTTGCATCGTTTCCGTCAAAACCGCCGAATGCGAGGTTGTAGTCCCACGGCAGCATTGCAAGCTTGCCGTCCTCCTCATAGAGGTAATAGTTGTGTATCATGTTACCTGTGTAGCTGTCGCCGTTGCACACGAAGTTATGCACCACGAAATAACGGATAACATCCTCGATGAATACGGCAGATGTGTCCTGCTTGCCGAGTGCTTTGAGAGCCTCTATCATGCGCTGCTTGTCGGTGGCGTTGATATCGGTCTTTGCGCTGTCGAATATGGTGGAATAGCTGTCGGGGTCGTCGTCGATATACTGCAGCTTTACATCGCTGCTGCCCATGATGCCCATGCCGCCCTTTCCACCGCCTGTTGGAGCGCGGTCTGTCATTATCTCGCGCATATCAAAGCCCTCTGGAAGCGCGGCGATAAGCTCCTGCATGGTCGCGCCCTCGGGCAGTGACTGTACTATCTCATACAGCTCGCTGTCCTTGTCAAGTGTTTCGACTAGGGCGGAGATATCGAGATCCTGTGAGGGGTCGCCGAAACCGCGCATATTGCCGTGTTCTCCGTTATGATGATATTGCACGCGTTCCTCGGTGGAGCTGTTTTCGGTGATGCCTTGTGTTGCAGTGGGGTCAAATCTGCCGTCGTCATCGGTGAACTCGCCTATGTCGAAGCCTTTGCCGTTGCCGCGGCCGCCTCCCATGCTCATGCTGTCGGGCTTGTACAGCTCGCCGTGATCGCTGCCGTAATTGCGCTGCAGGAACGAATCCTCGACTGCTTCCACAGCAAGATAAAGTCCCCAGTCATTGCCGTTAACGGTGATGTAGGCAAAGCTGCACAAGGGGGCTTTTGCGCCGTATTCCAGCATCATCTGATACACTAAAAAGTCCTTCATATATGTGTTGTCCTGAATGATGTTGTTAAGGCACAGCTTATCCAGTCCGTGGTAGGTATTCGTGCTGTCGAAGTGGTCGAATTCCAGCTTGAAGCTGTAGCGGTCGTTACCGTAGTTTTTTACAGAGGACAGAGAGGTGTTGCCCTTTGCACGCAAGGCGATGTTCCTGTAAGCCTCGCCGTCGATAACCGCGGTACATTCGATGTATTCCTCGTCTGTACAGGTGGCAAGGAAGCCATCCCAGTCGTCAACAACGAGGTCTATTGTATGTACTTCGGTGTAGTTAAAAAGGCGGTCTTCATAGCCCATAGCGCGTGAGGCGGGGGTGATGCCGAGCGCCTCTCCGTTCATGAAAAGCACGGTTATCAGCAGCGCCAGCGCCAGAACGATGCAGCATATCCTGTCAAAATGCTTGCTTGTAGACATAGACGCTCCTTAATTCATATAGTCGCCGTTGTAGCTGACCATTACCGCGCTCTGCACTCCGTCAAGCGCTGCAAGCTCGTTTATGAAATCGGTGTTGTCCTCTTTCAGACGTATCTCCATGTTAAGCTCTACCGATCCCTTTTGCGCTGTCTTGCTTTTTACGACACAACGCTGAACGTGTTTTTCAAGCAGCGATCTTGCAGCAGTCTCGCTGTTGTGGTCATCGCAGCGGATAACAACGATATAGGGGTGGGTGTGCGACTTTTTGTTCACGAATATCAGCAGCACAAGACCTATCACAACGCTGCCGCCTACTGCAAGAGGTATCATGCCTGCTGCAAGGACTATGCCTGCACCGATAGACCAGAAGAGATAGCAGATATCAAGCGGCTCCTTTATCGCTGTGCGGAAACGGACGATGGACAGTGCACCGACCATACCGAGCGAGAGCACTACATTCGAGGTCACGGCCAGTATCACAACAGTCGTTATCATGGTCATGGCAATGAGCGAAACACCTAAGCTTGCCGAGTACATAACGCCGTTATATGTCTTTTTATAGATAAGGAAGATGAAAAGTCCGATGCCGAATGCCAGCACCAGCGCAAGAGCCATGTCGAGAATGCTTATGCTTCCGATATTTTCAAGGAAGCTTGATTTGAATATGTCCTGAAATGTCATAGTGTTTTCTCCTGATGTTTTTTATACTAAACGTATAATTGTTATGCGATTTACTTTAGGTATATATCGCCCGATACCACGCTATCAGCCGTACATCCTGCAGGCAGCGTATTTTGAGAACGCGCCTGTACGCGTGTCGTCTAGTTGTACTGCATCTCTAATTACAGATGGTAAAAACTCATCCCATTTTACTTCTAGTATTATTGCGTTGCCTGTAGGGACAGTGATACAGTGCGCGTTCAGAAGCTCAGTGCAGTCCAGCCCTGTGCGGATGTCGTAGTCCAGTGTGACGCGGACGTTACCTGCAGGAAAAACGAACGGCTCGCGTGTGTAGTCTACGATGGTGCGCGGCCTCAAGCCTTGTGAGCGTATCCTGCTGTACAGCTCTGTTACGAGCGGTCGGTCGTCTGATGCCATCCAGTCTGTATCACAGTGTGCTATGCGGTCGGCTTCATCTGCAGTGAGGCGAACGCTTTCCTTGCTGCATAGTCCGTTTATCTTCGATTTCTTTTCCAGCTTTATCAATGAGGAGTCACAGTTATACAGCCGTATGCGGAATTTCTCGCGGCAGTTTACGCCGTCCTGTTTTTCGCGTAGTGCCTTGTCGTACACGTTGTCAAAATACAGGCTGCGTATACGGTAGCTTCCGTCAGGGGCGTGAGGGTCGTGCTGGGCTATTGCACTCAGCCTGTGACGAAGCGAGAGCATATCGCTTATAGATATCTCATGCTTACATTCATGTCGGAATTTCATGACCCACTTCCTTTCGTTTTTGCTTGCATTTAACAAGATATCACACATTTTTGTTGTTTTTGTGATAAAATGCGGAAATAGAAATGTAAATAGTTTGTAAGAATAAAGACGACCGCTCCTTATAAAAGAAGCGGTCAAAGTTATTCTTCGTTATTATTCTGTTCAGCGACAGGCTCTGCTTTGGATGCCCGAACCTTTATTATGCATCTGTCCTCTATCAGCATAGCCACCAGATGCACGCCGTTATAGTCCACGGACGGGGGAACTATCTCGTCGCCCTCAGGGATATATCCGAGCTTGTCTGTGATAAAGCCTGCTATCGTGCGGTATTCATGCTCCTCGGGAAGCTGCGTGCCGAAGAGCGCGAAGACCTCTTCGGGGTCTGCCTCGCCCATTATATCGTATTGATCCTCGCCGATCTTTACTATCTCAGACTTTTCGTCGTCGTATTCATCCTGAATGTTGCCCATGATAGCCTCGATGATATCCTCAAGCGTCACGATGCCTGCTGTGCCGCCGTATTCGTCCACGACTACCGCCATACCCGATTTGAGCGCGGTCAGCGACTGGAAGGTATCCGAGCATGGACAGGCCTCGGGAATGAATATAACATCGCGCAGGAAGTCCTTCAGATCAAAAGAGCTAAGCTCCTTTTCTCCGACAAGGCATAACAGATCCTTTACGATGATGATGCCGATTATCTTGTCGATGCTGCCGTCGTACACGGGTATTCTTGAAAATCCCATATCCAGCGCAAGGTATATGATATCATCCAGAGATACGTTTTTTTCCACGCCGACGATATTGGTGCGGTGGGTCATTACGTCAGCGGCGGTGAGGTCGTTGAACTCAAAGATGTTGTTTATCATCTGCGCTGAAGCTTCCTCGATAACGCTGTCGTCACCGTCGTCGCCCGGGGTCTTTGCAAGCGCATCCACCATATCCAGCACCTCGTCCTCGGTGACATCCATGTAGTCTGTGCCAAGCGCGCTTTTCAACAGCTTTGTGATGCCCTTGTTCAGCGCGATGAGCCATCCCAGCATAAATCTGCGGAACTTACGCGGTTTAGGTTTTTCGTTGTTTTCGGTTGTTGTACTTCGACTGTCTGCGTCCATAGTAACTCCTTAATTAAAAATATCTTCAGGCTCATGTCCAATCATATCCCGAACAGCCTTTCAGCGTTCTGTCTTGCGATATCTATCATTTCCTCGGTGGAAACGCCTTTTATCTCAGCCATTCTTGCTGCGGTGAATGGAAGCATAGAGCTGTCACAGCGTTTTCCTCTGTGCGGTACGGGTGCCATGTATGGGCAATCTGTTTCAAGCAGCAGCCTGTCCAATGGCACTGCCTCGCACGCGGCAAGTGCTTTTTTCGCATTTTTGAATGTCAGCACTCCCGTAAATCCTACATACATTCCGAGCTTTACGACCTCGGCTGCTGTCTCGGCGCTGCCGGAGAAGCAGTGAAGCACTCCGCGCGGTCTGTGCTTTTTGAGGATAGTCATAGTGTCCTCGCACGCATCGCGAGAGTGGATGATTACAGGCATGTCAAGCTTTTGTGCAAGCTCCAGCTGTCTTTCAAACACCTCTGCCTGCACGGTTTTGTCGGTGTTGTCGTAGTGGTAGTCAAGTCCTATCTCGCCGAGGGCGCATATCCTGTCGTCCTGCATCAGCCTTTCAAGCTGCGTCAGCCAGTCTGAGGGCAGGTCGTAGCAGTTTTCGGGATGCACGCCCGCTGCCGCAAAAATATAGCTGTAGCGGTGCGCCAGTGCTATCTCCTCGGCGCTAGACCTCAGGTCGTAGCCGACCGCAACTATCTTCTCGATGCCGTTAGAGGGCATATTGTCAAGGAGCGGATAAAGTTCCTCTCCGAAGTCCTCGAGAAGATAGTGCGCGTGTGTATCAATTATTCCCATCGGGTATCACCGTTTATTTGAAATATTCCAGAACAAGAGCCTTTGTTTCGTAACATTCGAGCGGAAGTCTGCCGCGTCCGCCGTAAAGCTGCTCGGTGTCATTGAATGCGCCGATAAAGGACTGCTCCAGCATCGTCATCTTATCCTCGCCGTCAAGCGAAACGCAATCAAAGAACATTGTCAGGCGCTCCGCGGTAGGCTCGGCTGCCCAGCTTTCCTCGCTGTTGTCCACCCTGCCGTAGAGTGCGGAGAGCTGCTGCAGAAGCTCCTCGGCATACAGCTTTGCACCGATGCTCGGAACATTGCCCGACAGCACCTCGCCCTGTTTCACGAACATTGCGCGGATGATGTGGCGCACGCCTTCCACCATGAGCTCGGCATTGCCCTTGCCCTCGCGCTGCTTGATCGCACCTACCTTATCCTCGGCATCCTCGCGCTGAAGCAGGTTGTTGTCGCTGTTCTGCTTTTTGGCGGAGCTTTTTGTGTAGGCGGGAGTAAATGCTTGCTGCGACTTTATAAAGCTGTCGGTATGCTCGGAGGCAAGAGTGGAGCTTTTTGTCATCGTCCTGTGTTCCGAGGATTTTGTTAATGTTGTCTGATTTACCGAGGCGATATTCGCCATTCTTGATACATCCATACTTCATGCCTCCTTGCTTATGGATTAGTATTGTGAGAACGTCTTGTTATCTTATTGTGCTGCCGTTGGGTGTGTCGCTGTCAAGGAACAGCACGCGTACATCATTGTCGCCTGCATCACACGCGAGTATCATGCCCTGGCTCTCTTCGCCGCAGAGCTTTGCGGGAGCAAGGTTTGCAACGAACACGATCTTCTTGCCGATAAGTTCCTCAGGTGTGTACCACTGTGCGATGCCCGAAACGATCTGTCTGCCGCCTCTGCCGTCGTCTACCTGTAGCTTGAGCAGCTTCTTTGCCTTCTTTATCTTCTCGCAGGCTGTTATCTCGCCGCTTCTGAGCTTGACGTTTGCAAATTCCTCGATACCGATGATGTTAGCCTTGTCGAGATCCTCGTCCTCGCGGTATTCCTGCTTGGGTGCGAGCATTGCGTTAAGCTCCTCGATCTCCTTGTCCATGTCTATTCTGGGGAAGAGAACGTCGCCCTTCTTTACTGTAACGTCAGCGGCAAGTGTGCCGAATACATTGAGTGTATCGTAGCTTGTGCAAGCCTCGCAAGCGCCGATCTGCTCCCATACCTTGGGCATTGTCGTGGGCATGAACGGGAACAGCAGACCCGAGCAGATGCGTACTGTTTCGAGCAGGTTGTAGAGAACTGTCGCAAGTCTTGTCTTGTTAGCCTCGTCCTTTGCGAGTATCCAGGGTGCAGTCTCGTCGATATACTTGTTTGCGCGGGAAACTACCTTGAATATCTCCTCAAGTGCCTTGGAGAGCTGTGCCTCGTCAACAAGGGGAGCGATCTTGTCGCGCAGTGCGGTCGCCATGCTCTTGAGCTCGTCGTCGAGAGCGTCAGCCTGTCTGTCCGTGGGCAGAGTGCCGCCGAAGTATTTTTCAACCATCGCAACGGTACGGGAAACGAGGTTTCCGAGATCGTTTGCGAGGTCTGTATTGATGCGACCGATCATGATCTCGTTGGAGAAGTTGCAGTCGCTGCCGTAGGGCATATCGCGGAGTATCTGGTAACGTACTGCGTCAACGCCGTAGCGCTCACCGAGGATGAACGGATCAACGACATTGCCGAGAGATTTCGACATCTTAGCGCCGTTGAATGTGATCCAGCCGTGACCGTAAAGGCGCTTGGGGAGCGGCTCATCCAGCATCATCAGGATTATAGGCCATACGATAGAGTGGAAGCGCACGATCTCCTTTGCGGTCATGTGCATATCAGCAGGCCAGTACTTGTTGTAGTCATCGTAAGCGTCGTTTTCGTAGCCGAGCGCCGAGATATAGTTTGTGAGCGCGTCTACCCATACATATACGACGTGCTTGGGGTCGAAGTCAACAGGGATGCCCCATGTGAAGCTCGTTCTGGATACGCAGAGATCCTCCAGACCTGGCTTGATGAAGTTGTTGACCATCTCGTTTACGCGGCTCTTGGGCTGGAGATAATCGGTTTCTGTGAGGAATTTCTCGATCTTATCTGCAAAGTCGGACAGGCGCAGGAAGTATGCTTCCTCGTTTGCGTCGATGACCTCTCTGCCGCAGTCGGGACACTTGCCGTCAACGAGCTGTGACTCTGTCCAGAAGCTCTCGCAGGGTGTGCAGTACTTGCCTGTGTACTTGCCCTTGTAGATGTAGCCCTTGTCGTACAGCTTGCGGAATACGCTCTGTACGGTCTTGATGTGATGATCGTCAGTTGTGCGGATATAGCGGTCGTAGCTGACGTTCATGAAGCTCCACAGCTTCTTGAAGTTGTCAACGATGGGATCAACGTACTCCTTGGGGGTAACGCCGATCTCCTTTGCCTTGTTCTCGATCTTCTGACCATGCTCATCCGTTCCTGTCAGGAACATCACGTCATATCCCTGCATCCTCTTGAAGCGCGCGATGGAGTCACACGCAACAGTCGTATAGCAGTGACCGATATGGGGATTGCCCGAGGGGTAGTATATCGGGGTGGTTATATAAAACTTTTCTCCATTACTCATAGTATAAAATACCTCTTTTTCTACAATTTTTAATAACATTTCAGAAAAACAAAGTTCCCCAAAATATATTTATTCCATTTTATTATATTACTTTTTGCGATAATTTTCAAGCGGCTCGAAAAAAAACAAGAAACTTTTACATATTATATAAAAAAGACTTGATTTTTTTTGTTTTTTTTAGTACAATATAGAGTGAGAGTATATACTCCCTGCGTTAGCTCTGTCATTTTTCGGGGAACCTGATGTGAAAAATGCACAAAGCGGCGCAAACTACATACAGACACAGGAGGCTCAGCTTCCGTCCGACCTGCCGACCCAGAGGGGTCTGTCCAATGGCTTGGGGAGGAGGAACGGCACTCCGCGACATTCAGAAAGAGGTAAAAACAAAATGTCCAACAGATTGTTCCAGGGTATTGTTCATCAGATGAAGGACGCTGTAAACAGAGTTATCGGCGTTATTGATGAAAACGGCACGATCATTGCCTGCAGCGACCTGACCCGTGTGGGCGGCGGCAACGACTTTTTCTCGATTGAGCTTGGCGATTCCCACGAGGTGTTCATCCGCGACGGCTACACCTACAAGCCTTTCGGTGTTCATGTAAAGCCCGACTATGCAGTTTTCGTAGAGGGTACTGACGAGCCTGCTGCAAAGTACGCGAGCGTTATCGCTATCTCCCTTTCGGGCATCAAGCAGTACTACGACGAAAAATACGACAGAAACAATTTTGTTAAGAATATCATTCTGGACAACGTGCTGCCCGGTGATATCAGCCTTAAGGCGCGCGAGCTGCACTTCAACGCTGACATCAGCAGAGTTGTGTTCCTTATCAGCGTTATCAGCTCCAACGATGTTTCCGCTTATGACGTTATCCAGAACCTTTTCCCCGACAAGAACAAGGATTTCGTTTTCAATATCACAGAAACTGACATCGTTCTCGTCAAGGAAGTTAAGAACAACATCGACGTGCGCGACCTTGAGAAGCTTGCGCGCTCCATTTCCGACACGCTTTCAAGCGAGTTCTTTACAAAGGTCAACGTTGGTATCGGCACTCCCGTTATCGGCGTAAAGGATCTTGCTCGCTCCTTCAAGGAGGCGCAGACAGCGCTTGAGGTAGGAAAGGTATTCGATACCGACAAGAACATCGTAAGCTACGACAACCTCGGTATCGCCAGACTTATCTATCACCTGCCCACAACACTGTGCGAGACATTCCTGAAAGAGGTGTTCAAGAAGAACTCCATCGAGTCGCTCGATCACGAAACACTGTTCACTATCCAGAAGTTCTTCGAGAACAGCCTGAACGTTTCCGAGACCTCCAGAAAGCTGTTCGTACACAGAAACACACTGGTTTATCGTCTTGACAAGATCAAGAAGCTGACAGGCCTTGATCTGCGCGAGTTCGACCATGCTATAATCTTCAAGATCGCGCTCATGGTCAAGAAGTATCTCGCTGCAAATCCGACAAAGTTCTGATCCACAAAAATAAACGGCTGCCCCGAATCAGCGTTCGGGACAGCCTTTGAAATGTTTTTGGACGTAATAGAAATAGCCGCACGGATACAGGCGGCAAGGGGAATTATTATTTTAGGAGTTATAAATGGTAGAGTTCAAGAACGTCAGCGTGCATTATTCCAGCGGCGTTGACGCACTTCAGAATATAAATCTCAGAATCAACGACGGAGAGTTCGTGTTCATCGTCGGTGAGAGCGGCGCGGGCAAGTCCACGCTGATGAAGCTGATGATGCGCGAGGTGGTTCCGTCCTCAGGCAGAGTATTCGTAAACGGATACAATCTCGCCAAGACCAAGGGCAACAAGATCGCAAAATTCCGCCGTTCCATCGGAATGGTGTTTCAGGATTTCCGTCTTATCCCTGAGTTGAACGTTTATGAAAACGTGGCATTTGTCCTGCGCATTGCAGATCAGCCCATGAAATTCATCAAGCAGCGCGTGCCTTATGTACTCAATCTTGTCGAGCTTCAGCATAAAGCAAAGAGCCGTCCCAAGGAGCTTTCGGGCGGCGAGCAGCAGCGTGTTGCGATCGCGCGTGCGCTCGCAAACGATCCCAGCCTTATCATTGCGGACGAGCCTACGGGCAACATCGACCCCAAGCTGTCTTACGAAATAGTGGAGCTGCTGAAGGAGATCAACCGCTGCGGTACTACTGTTGTCATGGTAACTCATGAGCATGACCTTGTGAAATATTTCGGCGGTCGTATCATCAACCTTGACGGCGGTACTATCACATTTGATGAAAATATCGGAGGTCAGAATGAGGACGAGTAATGTCACATACCTTGTAAAAAAAGGCGTATCCTCGGTATGGAAGAACTTCGTCATGTCATTAGCGAGCTTCAGTATACTGATGGTCAGCCTGCTGCTTGTCAGCAGCACAGTACTGCTCATGATAAATGTCAATATCGTCATGGGCAATATCGAGAACACAAATGAGATAGCCATATATCTCGAAGAGGGCGTAACAGATGCTCAGATGTCGCATATACGCGAGGTGCTGGAGAGCAACAGCGATCTCAACGACATACAGCATATCACCAAGGAAGAAGCCTTTGAATCCTTCCGCGAGGATATACCTGAGTATTCCGAGCTTCTGGATAACCTTGAAAGCAACCCCATGCCCGAAACCTTTATGGTGCACGTTTCCGATCTGACCAAGATCCGCCACATCGTAAACGTTATATCAGAGCTGGACGGCGTTGAAAAGGTAAAGGCGCCGTATGACTTTGCGGGCATCCTTGTGAATATCCGCAACACGTTTACTGTGATCGCATCGGCAGTGCTGCTGGTGCTGGTGATCGTCAGCGTGGTCATAGTTTCCAATACGATAAGAGCAAGCGTGTTCTCCAGACGCAACGAGATCAGCATCATGAAGTATGTTGGCGCGACCAACGGCTTCATCAAAGCGCCGTTCTTTGTGGAGGGTATGTTCATCGGTGCTGTGGCAGGTATTGCAGCGTGGGGACTTACATGGGTGTTCTACAATTCTGTATTTTCCATGTTCAGCGGAAATGATATTACGCTGTGGCAGATGTTCGGATTTTTTGATCTGATCGCATTTGATGATATCAAGTGGCTGGTGCTGTTGATCAACTGCGTTGCAGGCGCATTTCTTGGCGCAGTGGGCACTGTTATCAGCACAGGAAAGTACCTCAGTGTTTAAGTATTAATTCGTACCATAGAAAGGAATCTTTCGCTTGAATAAAAAGATATCTCTTGGTGTAGCGATAAGCCTTGTGGCGATCGGCTGTGCCATTACATTCGTACTGACATGGGCTGTATCGCTGAATGTGTACAACTCAAAGATCGGTACTGCCGAAAAATATGAGGGTATGTATGCGAAGCTTCGCGAGATAGATGCTGCGGTAAGAACGAACTACATCGGCACTTTCGATGAGGAGGCGATAGAAGCCTCCGCGATAAGCGGATATATCACAGGTATCGGAGATAAGTACGCAAGCTATATGACAGGCTCGACTTATTATGAGATACAGCAGACAAATAACGGCGTTATCCTTGGCGCGGGCTTTGAGGCAGAGGACGACGGCAGCGGATATCTGAAGATAACGACCGTGTACAGCGGCAGCTCTGCAGACATTGCAGGTGTTAAGGTCGGTGATGTTATCACCGCGATCGACGGAAAGAGCCTGCTTTCAATGGAGGCAGGAACAGCCGCTGAAAAGCTTTCGGGCGAGGTGGGAACCCGTATTTCGCTGAAGCTTCTTCGCAACGGCGAGGCGCTGTCGGTGAACCTTATCAGACAGCAGCTTGAGATAGAGTCTGTTACAGGCGACATCCTTGATAACAATGTAGCTTATATCAGGATAAGCTCCTTTAATGCAAAGACAGCGGAGCAGTTCGGCAATACGCTGAATTCCATCACCGCGGTGGGTGCAAAGTCGCTTATCATCGACCTCAGACAGAACAGCGGCGGTGTAACATCCGCGCTGAAGCCCATGCTCAACCGATTTGTATCTTCAGCGATAATCGCGACTGCTGAGTATGCTGACGGAAGCCGTAAGGCTATCATAGAAACCGACTCGGGCACGATCGTTGATATGCCTGTGGCGGTACTTGTTGACGGCGGCACCGCTTCGGCTGCTGAGCTGTTTGCGGGAGCGCTGCGCGATGAATACGGCGCGGTCATCATTGGCACTCAGACGATGGGCAAGGCGCTTATCCAGAACACATACGAGTTCTCGGACGGCAGTGCGCTGACCATTTCCACAGCAAGAGTGTATCTCACCAAATCAGGCACATGGGAGGGTACAGGAATAAAGCCTGACTATGTTGCAGAGCTTACGCTCGACACACTTCCCGAAAACCTGACCTATGAGATAGATTCTCAGCTGCAGAAGGCGGTAGAGATACTGTCCGCAACAGCCGCACAGTAAAGTATTTTCACGGCAATGACCGTATATATTATAAAAAATAAACGGAGGACAACATAATTATGAACAAGCCTATTACAGTTTTAACAAAAGACGGCGTAGCAAAGCTTGAGGCAGAGCTTGAAGAGCTCAAGACCGTCAAGCGCCGCGAGGTGGCTGAGAAGATCAAGGTAGCTCTTTCTTTCGGTGACCTTTCCGAGAACAGTGAGTACGACGAGGCAAAGAACGAGCAGGGTATCGTAGAGTCGCGTATCGCTGAGATCGAAGCTACTCTCGCACACGCACAGGTTATCGACGCCGATGATATCACAACTGAAAAGGTCGGCATCGGTACAGTTGTAAAGATACTCGATATGGAGATGGAAGAGGAGATGGAGTTCCAGATCGTTGGCACAAGCGAGGCTAACATCGACAAGGGACAGATGTCAGACGAGTCGCCTATCGGCGCTGCGCTCATTGGCCACAAGATCGGTGAGGTGGTCGATGTAGAAACTCCCTCGGGCGTTTTACAGTTCGAGATCCTTGACATCAGCAAGAAGGAGGAAGAATAATGGCAGACGAGCAGATCGAGATGACCGAGCTTTCCGCGGAGGAGCTTGACGAACAGCACCGCGTAAGGCTTGAAAAGCTTGCCGCACTCAAGGAGGCAGGCAAGGATCCCTATACTATCACAAAGTACGATGTAAATATCTACAACAAGGATATCCGCGACCGTTTTGAGGAGCTTGAGAACACCGACGTTACCATCGCAGGCAGAATGATGACAAGACGCATCATGGGCAAGGCAAGCTTCATGGATATCCGCGACGGCTCTGACAGAATGCAGGTATATGTGCGCAAGGACGATGTCGGAGAGGATGTATACGCTGATTTCAAAAAGTGGGATCTTGGCGATATCATCGGTATCAAGGGCAAGGTATTCCGCACAAAGATGGGCGAGATCTCTGTTCATGCAGAGGAGATAACCCTGCTGTCCAAGTCCCTGCTTCCGCTTCCTGAGAAGTGGCATGGTCTGAAGGACAAGGAGGAGCGTTACAGAAAGCGCTACCTCGACCTTATCGCAAACCCCGAGAACAAGGATACATTCGTTAAGCGCTCGCTTATCCTGCGCGAGATCAGAAACTTCCTTGACTCTCACGGATACATCGAGGTAGACACCCCTGTTCTCCACACACTGGAGATTGGTGCTGCCGCACGTCCGTTCAAGACGCACCACAATGCGCTGGATATAGATATGTATATGCGTATCGAAACAGAGCTGTACTTAAAGCGCCTTATCGTTGGTGGCTTCGACAAGGTATACGAGGTAGGCCGTATCTTCCGCAATGAGGGTATGGACGCTACGCACAACCCCGAGTTCACCTCTATCGAGATGTATCAGGCATACATCGACTACTTCGGCATGATGGATCTTATTGAGGATCTGTACAGAACAGTTACTCTCAATGTTTGCGGCACTGACACCGTTCCCTACATGGGTCACGAGATCGCTGTCGGCAAGCCCTGGGAGCGCCTTACAATGATCGAGGCTGTTAAGAAG
The DNA here is from genome assembly GCA_015067375.1 of Oscillospiraceae bacterium. Classification (GTDB taxonomy): domain Bacteria; phylum Bacillota; class Clostridia; order Oscillospirales; family Ruminococcaceae; genus CAG-115. Next base: position 13,337 of record SVMQ01000034.1, read on the forward strand.
TACGCAGGTGTTGACTACTTCGACTGGGCTGACGACGCAGCCGCAAGAGCGTGCGCAAAGGAGCATCACATCGAGGACGAGCTTGACGACAACTCCACAAAGGGTCATGTGCTTATCGCGTTCTTCGAGGCATTCGTTGAGGACAAGCTTATCCAGCCTACTATCATCTACGATTATCCTGTAGAGAATTCTCCGCTTGCTAAGCGCAAGCCTGATTTCCCTGCATTCACAGAGCGTTTTGAATACTTCATCAACGGTACAGAGTTCGGTAACGCGTTCTCCGAGCTTAACGACCCGCTTGACCAGCGCGACCGCTTCGTTAAGCAGGTTGCCGCAAAGCGCGCACAGGGCGGCAACGATGCACAGGTGGATGAGGACTTCATCACC
>SVMQ01000035.1 GCA_015067375.1 Oscillospiraceae bacterium
GTCTGTTGCGCCCTGCTTAACCATGACGTTATCGCCTACCGAAAAGCCTGAGCCACCCGAAGCTGCCCTAGATGTTACACTGCTGTTCAGCCAGTTTTTCAGCCATATACCGTCCCTGTCGTCTAGCTGTACATTGATATCATCAGTCTTATCCTCTTCCTCATCCGTGTAAGACACGGAAAGCAGATAGCCACGCATATCCTCACTGATATCTGCACCATTTATCGATACAAGGACATCTGTACGTCTTGCAAGACTATCATTACTCATGAGGTATCACCCCTTTTCCACGGCGGGAGCGTTTGCTCTTGTACAGGAGCGACAAGAGGGATATTCAGCTGCACTCCCGCCGAAAAAGTAACAATATCAGCATACTGCACATTGCTTTTCATGATTGCCGTCGAATGCATCTCACTGCCTAATGTTTTCAGCGCAATAACATCCCATGTATCACCCTGTATGGTCGTATAGGTCATAGGTACTACTCCTTTAACGGTATGCGTTCCTGTATGCATCCTCAGACATCTCAGAAATAACGCGCTTGATATGCTCTGCAAGATTAGCATTATAGCTGTCCATGTGATTTTCATAAGCATCCGCCGCAGCATTGAAGGTCGGGCTTGAGTTAATATTAACAGTAACCGAACCTCCCGTAAACATCGGTGCAACTGCCGCAGCGAGCACCTGAGGAAGCACATACGCAACCGTTTCATAACTCTCCAAGATAGCTCTTGTATCCTCAGCGGTATATACTCTTTCGCCGCCGTTAAAATCTACAAGCTCTGGACCCTGTTCTCCGACAAGTGCCAATCCACGAGCAGCGGCGTTTGTGCCAGTTGCATACTGAGCTAGATTGTAGGGATCGGCAGGGTCGTACTTTTTATTTGCGCTTAGTATATAAGCAACGTCATACTGAGCCAGATTATAAGGATCAGAAGGGTTGTATGCAGTCAATGCGTTGCTAGCAGTCTTTGCCGCTTCTGCTCCATTGATGATTTCAACAGGTATCTGTATGGGATTGATATTCAGTGCATTAATTCCGTTGTTGATGGTCTCTTGAAGATCGGCAAAATCCTTTTCTACACTTGTACGCAAAGCACCTCGCGCAAAATCTTCAATTGTTTTTCCTGTATTATATTCACCAGCGTCCATAGCTGCATCCATAGCTAAAGCGCCTATCCAGTAATGCGTTGGCTTTAAATCTCCATTTTCAACCGTTTGTTTGATTGTTATGTCAAGTCTAGACCTAAGCATTCCATATGTATCTCTTGCAGTTGCAATAAAAGCTTCACGATCGGATAGATAGTCCTGATAGGTAGCTGACTGTGCAAAATCTAGGGCTTCTGAGAATAAAGTATATTCATCTACTGATATCCTGCCGTGTTTCAGTAATACGTCATTGGTATTACGTAGTTCTTGATACTTGCGATTAAGATTGTCCTGTGCTTCATCAAGTTCGGCGATATATTCGACAGCATATTGGTTCAACTCATCCAAGTGGTCAAGTGCATCCTGTTTGTTGCCACCAAAATTCACACCTTGCGCCGCTGCGACAGCCTGATTGTATTCATAGAGGGAAGCAGAATCAGCTGCGGACATATCGCTGACAAAAGCGAGCTGGCTTTTAAGCGATGCCATTGTCTCAGTTGAAATTTCCTCGCCTGAAATCATCTTATCAAGTATCCCGGTAACTACCGCTTCAGCCTCGTCAATCTCCTGAACATACTTTTTGTTGAACGCATCCAGATTTAGCGTTACATTGTGTATATCTTGATTTGCACTTTCTGCAAGTCCACTGACGGCAGTTTTGAAATTATCAAATATAAGACTATATTTCTTTTCAAAATCATCTTTTAGATATGCCACAAGCTCACCGAACGGCTCCTTTAACGCTTCAGCTTCAGCGGTAGATAATGTACCATCTTCGCGAAGTGCAGTTCCATAAAGCTCAACCTCGCTTCTTGCAAGCGACATCTCATAAGATATCTCATCAAGCTCATCACAGGTCTCGTTGGTCTCCTGTGCAAATCGGAAGCTTTCATCAGTGCTGTCTTTGAGTGCCTCAGTATACTCTTCAAGTGATGGTAAGCCATTATCAAAGAGTAAACCTTCTGCATACTCCACAGCTACTGCAGTTGCCGCTTCATGCTGTGCCCACAACGCTGCTGCAACCGCAGCTATTGTAGTAACAGCTCCAGCGCCCACCGCAATATAACCTGCAGTATTTGCAGTCAGACCCGTAAGGCTAGAAGCGAAAGTACTGAGCCTTGCACCTTTATCAGCTGCCTTAGCCGCGGTAACAGCAGCAGTAACCTTTCCTATGCCCTTAGCAACAGTAAGACCTGCTACATTGATACCATGATAAGCTACCTGCATTCCCTTTAGGGCTAGCGTTCCGCCCGCGATCTTAAGGGCAAGCTCTCCTGCTGCCTCAATGGTCTCGCTATTGTTATCTACCCATCGCTGTGCACCGCGCAGAGCCAATGTAAACTCATCCGCGATATCCTTTATATATGGCAACGTCATGTCGCCAAGAACAATGCCAAGATTCTCAAAGCTGTTTGCAGTCATCTGCATACGGCTTTCGGTAGTAGCATAACGCTTTTCAGCCTCAATGGTCAGTGCGGTATTTTCTTCCCATGCAGCATTAGCAGTTGCAACAGCCTTAGTCAGAATATCATCAGAGGATGCAAGTGCAAGCACTGCATTTGAAAGACGCTCTTCGTTGATACCCATATCATTGAGTATCTGAATAGCTGTTCTGCCGTTTCGCGCTTCATCGTTAAGGCCCTGCGTGAATTTCGATATAGCAGCAAGGCTATCCTCATTGTATAGTGCCGCAAAAGCTTCTTCGGTCATTCCTGCTATATCGGCATAATCCTTCATATCGCCGTTTGCCGCTGCGTTAGCAAACTGTTTCAGAAGCTTTGATGCAGCTGTACCGCCTGCTTCTGCCTCGATACCGAGAGATGACAGCGCCGTTGCAAGTCCCATTATCTCAGCCTCTGATAAGCCTGTCAGCTCACCTGTAGACGCAAGACGGGTACCCATAGCAACTATGTCAGCCTCAGTTGTTGCATAATTGTTGCCGAGATCTACAATAACAGATCCAAGCTCGTCGAAATTATCCTGTGCCATCTGCGTTACGTTCGCAAACTTCGCAAGTTCGCTTGCCGCTTCGTCAGAGCCAAGGTTAGTGGATTCGCCAAGGTCTATCATTACCCTAGAAAAGTCAAGAATATTTTCGGTCTGTATTCCCAACTGACCTGCCGCCTCTGCAACCGCCGCAATCTCGCTAGCTGATGCTGTGACATCGTTCTGCGACATATCAAGTATGCCCTCGCGGATCTCTTCAAGCTCCTCGGCAGTTCCGCTGACCGTTTTTGTCACACCTGCAAAAGCACTTTCAAAGTTGATCGCCTTAGACGATGTCGCACCATAGAGTGCAGTTCCTGCTGCTGTATACGCACCGGCCATTAAACCAAGCTCTACTGATGACTCTTTGAGCTTTGTTTTTTGATCTGACAGTGCCGAAGAAATATCTTCGACATAACGACGGCTGTCAGACAGTTGTTCATACTGCTGACGCAGATTTGCGGTTTCATCCGCAAGGTTATCTGTATCTATGCCTGCGTTTTGCAACGTAGTACGCAACTCCTCGTGTGCCTGTGTCTGCTCCTCTAGCCTGCGTGTAGTTGACTGTATCTGTCGCTCTATATTTGCATACTGACTCTGCAAACGCTCAGAAGGCTGTTCAGTAGCATCCATTGCCGCTTGTATCTCTTCCTGTCTCTGACGCAGATTCTGTAGCCTTGTGGATGTATTATCTATGGCGTTTTGCTGACGCGAATAAGCTCCGATATCATTCAGCGTAGAGTTGGTGTTGCGCATTGCAGTGCGCAACGCGTTTACTTCAGTAGAAGCGGAGCGGAACGTTCGTGTGAACTCGCCACCCATCTGTCCGTTCAGACGGAACATCATCTCATATTCACTTCTGCCGCTCATTTTCCGCCTCCTCATATATTTCGTTAACGGCTGTTATCCAGGCCTTCAGTTGTCGTATCGTCATAGAAAAGTAAAAGCTGGCATCGGTGTTTGTATACCTTGCCAGCTTTACACTCTCCTTCCTGAACCATTTCAGCGGGTCTGATTTCAGAAACCCAGCTTTAAGAAAAAATACTTCATCTTAAGACGAATAGTATTCGCCTCTACCAGCGGCAGATTCTCGATTACCGAGTAATGCACCTTTGCCGCCCTCGCCGCGAGTCTGAACATATATGTACTTGAGCTGTCAGGCGCATACGCTATGAAGTGCTCACGTGACATTTCAAGCTCTACAAGCTCCATATCCTTACCTGTAAGGCTATCAAAATCAAAGGTAAGCTCCTCGTAGGTCGTACCCTCCCATGTAAAGGGCTTTTTCAGCTTGTGTATATATACTCCGCCGTCCTCGATCTCCTCATCAACGATCTTTTCCTCCAGCTTCTCTGCCATGTTATTTTCCTCCTTGTTTTTATTGGGCGGCGCATCTGCCGCCCATAAATCGCACCTTATGCCTTGCCGAGATTCTTTCTCGGCTCCTCAAGATAATCCTTGCCGTTTACACGGAAAGTATAGTTGAACGGATCCACACAAAGCACCTCAACACCGTCCATATAGGTGGTGATGCTTGTTACCGTATACTCTGCCTTGGTATCGCCCTTGGCGTAATTTGCAAGCTTGCCGAGATCAAGGTTGATCGGCTCACAGGTAACAACGTGCTTGACACCAACATTTCTCACACCGTTTACAGTGTCGCGCTCCTGAATATTGCCGCGCAGATCGAGCTGATGCGTATCAGGTGTGAAAAGCTTGAACGCGTCAGTGGTGGGATTACGGAACTGGATGCTCATTTTCATAGCATCGATATGTCCACGCACAACGGCATCGTACTTACCTGCTACGCCTGCGCCCTCCATACCCTCGGTGATCTGCTGAATATTAGGCAGCGTAATGTCTGCAATGCCGTAGAAATCCACTGCATTTTCGTATACAGCAAACGACGTGTTGATTTCAGAAAACTGTGCCATATTACTCTACCTCCTTAGCCGCCGAGCGCCTCTGTGACGTAATCAACGTCGTATTCCTGTACGAATTCCATCTCCTTTGCAGGCGAAGGCGGTGTCATATAGATGCGGAACTTAAGCTTGCCTGCCATAAGCGAAGTTACAGGATTGTCATCCGCGTCAAACTCTACTCTGCCACCGTACAGATGCTCTGCCGTCTTAAGTCCTGCAAGCCAGATGTTGAGAGTGTCCATGATGCTGTCGATAAGGCGTCTGGACATCCTGCTGTCGATCTTGCTCTGGAATGTAAGGATAACTACCTGCGCCACATAACCGAACATACGGTTGACGCTGATAAAATAATCCTTGACATCTGTCGAAGTAGGATAGCACGCCGTTTCATTGCCCCACAGGACAAAGCGGCCCGCAATATTCGTCGCGCTTACAACGCCCTTTGAGTTAAGAACATTGACCTCCGACAGTTCCATAACGATCTCGCTGCCGTCGGCAAGTACAGTGCTGTCAGCCTGCAGCGCTTTGTTGGAGGGCGATTCAGACGGAACACCGCCATTGGCGCTGTCAACAGAAGCCATAAGAGCCGCAATATGTGAGGACAGGTGATATTTCACACCGCCAAGCGCAACCATAGGCCAACCGAGGATCACGTTGCTGTCATTGATGTTGTTATCAGACTTCCACTGGTATACATCGCTGTACTTCGTAACTGTCGAGCTGTCAGCATCAACGATCGCCTTACCCTTGAAAAGAGAACTGATAGACCCTGCCTTTGTTGCCATAACAGCCGCAACAGTAGCATCCGAAGAAAATCCGGGTGCAATGATAAGTTCAGGGATGATACCATACTTGGGATATACTGAGTTTACAAGCTCAAGACCTGTCTTTGCACCTGTGGTAACATCGATGCCTCCGATGATATCAGCGCCTTTGATATCGGTGATATCAGCCTTGTCGTAGCTTACAAAGATGCTGGTACCAGTGATAGCACCGCCGTCAACTGCCTCGATAACAAGACTACCATCGGAATAGAACGCCTCGTAATCGGTGCCTGCTACAAGAGCATCACCTGCGGCAGATGCCTTAACAACCACCGAGCCAATGATCGCTATATCGGGCAGTTTAACTGCCTTGTCCACAAGCGTCATTTCGGTTTCTGCTACCGCCGACTTATGCTTCTCGGGATCGAACACATTTACGAAGATGACAGGACCAACCCCATACAGCTGGTAATGTGTCTTCATCACTTCACAGAGCGTGAAAGTGTCCCAGTCATCAGAATAACCGAGCGCAGCGACAGCCTCGGAATAGTTATTAGCAAAGAGCACCTTGTTAGTACCGCCATCACCCATATATACAGGGGCTGTACCAATAGCAAAGGTAATACCCGTCTGCACCTCGGCAGGAGTAGAAAGCGATGTAGCTACCTCGCTTGTCTTTATGCCGTGATAATAAGCCATAAGCCTTTAACCTCCTATTTTATTATCAAGCGCCTTGTATTTCATACTCAGCGCATTATTGCCCTTGATAAGCTTGTTGCGTGCCTCGGGAAGATTCTCAACAGGCACGCACAGCGCCGTTACCTCAGGATATCTCTTGATCTCGTCAGGATAAGACGCTGCAATATCCTTGACATCCTTGAAGATCCTACCCTTCACAAACACACTGCGCGGAATCGTAGGGCCGATATAGCAGAGCGTTCTTGCAGGTGCTTCAGTTGTAGGCATTTTGTTCGCCTCGGCAGCAGGCGCTGCCTCCTCGTTAGCTGCCTCGGTGCCGTCGATATCAGATGCTGTTATATCCTCGGGCGCAGTCTCAGGCACTGTCACTTCGTCAACATCCTCAAGAACCTCGTCAAGCTTTTTCTTAGACATAGAATATACCTCCTTATTCATCACGCATATACTCCGAAATGCACTTCGGAAGTACAGCGGGAAGTTCGAATTTCATTACCATTTCACCGAAATAATACGGTGTTTCGGGGCGTGGGTCGATGGCCCACTCTATCTTTTCCTTTAACAGGAACTGACCGCCAATTATCTCACGCTGCAACAGCCTCATTCTTATGCGTGTTATAATGTTTAGAACATTCAGTTTACCTTCACCCATATCTGGACTATACACAGCCATAACGATACGCACAGTGCAATCGCTCTGCGCAAGATCTCCCGACGGCTGCTCGTCAAGTCCACCAAGCACCTGCACAAGAATGTAAGGTATCTGCTTGATATCATCTTCCTTTTGCGGAAGATCCATCTTGAAGAACAACGGTCGTCTGTATTCATCAGACTTGCCTTTTTCGCCGCGAACAGGAAGTAAAAGATCCTCTGTAGCCTCATCACATTCATTCACAATGCAATCGAGGAGCGCTACTGGCGTCATACCCTGCACGCCTCCGCTTTTAGCGCGAAGGTTCTGCACCTCATTCGCATCGAATATCAAGCTATGGTCAATTGGTATCATACTCCGTACCCCCTGATTATTCGGTCAATCTCATGCTCAAGGCGCTTATCGAACGTCTCCTGTACCGCCTTTGATACCTTATCGGTAACATCCGCATTCGCAGCCATATGAGCCGCGGAAGGTCCATATAACTGCGACGAGCTGTTTCTCTTTGGAGAAAGACGCTCAAACACAGCCTCGCCGTAGGTACCGAGATTAGCTATATAGGCGTGCTTTAAGGTTTCAGACGCGCCCTGATAGACCGCAGCCTTTACCAATCTCACAGAACGCCGCTCGTGTGACCGATAGCCCGAAACGTTGAAGTCTATAAGCGGTATCACATTACCCCTAAATTCCAGTGCCGCACCAAGAGCGGATGCATTCGCCCTGTGCACCTTGATCTTAGTATCACGGTAAAACGCTGTGCGCTTTACCGTGTACTGCTCATGGACTGCCTTCCAGATCTCCGAGCGTGCTGTTGTCATTGCACGGTTTGCAGCATTGGCAAGAGCTGCCTTTGTTTTGTTACCGGGCAGATCCCTAAGTAGGGTGCTTACACGCTCCATCTGTTCAGCAGATACATTGATCATTCGTCATACCTCTCAAGCTTCAATACGATCTCGCCCATCTCAAGATCGACCGAGATGATGCGATACGTATAATCGCCTATTTCGATGCGATTATTAACCGACGGCAGAAAACCGAGGCTGTCAAAAGGTATATAGACCGTCTTAACAATGGAATATATGCCGTCGTTATAGTCGTCGTTGCTGCGGCTGATCTCCTCAGGCGAATAGTCACTTACCACAACAGGGGCAGTATAATATTTGCCATTATAGCAGATCTCCGTATCCTCCGAGAATTCGTCGTTATTGTGGAACGTCTGCAGGATATCAGCAGCGGCAGCCTTCTTAAAAGTCATCAGAGCACCGTACCGACGTACCAGCTCATCAGCTCATGTGCCACCATCAGCGGACGTGCAGACAGGCGCAGTGTTCTTGTTCTGTGATTGGATGACAGGAAACTCTCGGGCACTCTCTTGCCCTTATAAGTAACAGGCTTCTCCGTCTTGGGATCGAAGTACGTAACCGCTCCGTAAAGACGGGAGAAATTAGCCTGTGTAGAAAGCAGCGCCACAGTACCGTCAGGAACATAGGGTTTAAGGGTGGGATTAGCAGGATCGGTCCAGTCGTCCATGTAATATTCTGAATAAGAGTAGAAACTGATACCAAGCATGGGGTATGTACCGATATAGCGAGCACCGTTCTTGAGCGCCTTGGGTGCGATAGTCGCGATATCCATATTCTTTACGTCAAGCTGTTCCTTGACATTCGGATTGTTGATAAACGCATTAGCCACATCCTGCGACATAATCATTATATCTGCCTTGACAAGACCGTTCTTGGAGATCTCATCATACCAGCGCTGAATATCCGCAAAGGGATCAGATGCAGGATCGCTCCACTTTGTGTCAAGCGTTTCGAAATTGCTGAAACCAAAATCGATATATTCATCGATTCCCTCACCCTTTACAGTAATTCCGCCCGAGAACAGAAGCTCAGCACACATTACCTCCTCGCGGCGCGTGATGGAGTCATCCATTTTGCTGAGATCTTCACCAAGCTGTCCCATGCCGCGCTGCGTAGGTGTAAGCTCGCTGTCAAGATCTTCACCGGGTGCTCTTTTCATAAGCTCGTCCGCTGTTGTAGCCATTTCAGGCGAAACCAGTGGAGCAGTATACTCCTTGGTTTCGTAACCCTGGTTGCTGATAACCTTGCCGCCCTTTACGGGATGAACAAAGGGAGCAACCTCACGACCACCCATAACAACGTCGAAAAGCACCTTTTCCGTGTCGAATGTCTTAACATTCCTGAAGAAAGTATCACGCAGGAATGTTGTAACAGGCGCGGTTCTTTTGATAATACCCGCAAGATGACGGGTTGTATAGATATCATAAGCCATTTTCAGACCCTCCTTTTACTTAAGAAAAATACCGAGCTTGCGGAACGGCACCTCAAGATCAGCCGCCGCAACACTCGCAGGAAGCGTAAGAGCAGAGGCAAAGACCTCGCCCGTCAGCAGTACAGGTACCACTCTGCCGTCCTGAACAGCCTTTTCGTCAGCCTCCTCCAGGGCAATGCCGTAAAGTCCTGTATCTGTTGCTGCTGTGAGGCTTGCAAGCTTGCCGTCAGAATCAATAGCAACAGGCTCATACTTTGCGATGACTGCAGAAGCCGCCTTGCCGCCTGTCATACGCGGATACTGTGCGCCCGCATAAAAATTTTCAGGCTCATAAGAGTGAGTTTTTACATCATAAAGACCCATAATCCTTTACCTCCTTACGCGTTGAAAACAGCGTCGAGATCATCCTCGAACTGCTTTTCGTCGGAATCGCCACCAGCAGGAACGTGTACGCTGCCGACATCCTGAACACCTGCTGCGAGCGCGTCAGCCTGTCTGTTCTTGATAACCTCTGCGCCTTCCTTCTTCATTGCCGCAAGGATCTTGACAGCGAGCGCGTCGCCCGAAATAGGATTATCGTACTTTGCATCCTGCACAAGATCCTCATAACCATCGTAGGAGTTTTCCTCGATGTTCTTGATCCTCTCGCGCTCAGCCTTTGTTGCTGCATCCTCGATGGCCTTAACGACATCGGGATACTTCGCCCTGAGTTCATTCTCGTTCATAGCCTTATCTTCCTCCTTGTTAGTAGTTGAATTGATTATATTGCCGCTGCCCTCGTTCTCGTTCAATGAGGAACAGTTAAGCACATTCCTAGGAATTTTGCTACTATATTCTCCGAATTCCACCGAGTTTACAAATACCCTGCCGTTGCAGTTCTCGACCTTCATATCGTCAAGACCGAAAAGCTTATCGCAAAAACCGCTTTCAACAGCTGTTTTTCCGTCATACCACGTTTCAGCATCCATGATTGCGGAAATATCCTCGATAGACTTGTTTGTTTTCTTGGCATAAGCCTCAGCAATAGCGGATTTGACTACGAAAAGCTCACCCTGCAGCTTTTCAAGGTCGTCGCTGTTATATCCACCCCAAAGGCAGACCGACGGATTATGTACCATAAAGCACGCCGCCGCAGGGATCTCAATGCTCTCGGCTGCCATTGCAATGACCGTAGCAGCCGAAGCCGCCCAACCATCTATTATCGCCCTCACCGCTACACCGTTTTTACGGAGCGTGATAAGGCGGTTGTAGATAGCGAATGCCGCGAACACGTCACCGCCGCCGCTGTTTATACGCACATCCAGTGCCGAAATGTCACCGAGAGCCGACAGATCCTCATCAAACTGCTTAGGAGTAACCTCATCGCCCCACCAGCTCGACTGCGAGATATCACCGTAAAGCACAAGCTGCGCAGGCTCGTCAGTATCAGCACTGTTAGTAAACTTCCAGAACGGCACTGAGTTCTGTTTCTGCGGTCTTGCCGTCGCATTTATAATCTTAATCGGCTGTTTCATTCTGTGATCTTGCCTCCTGTAATAACTGATTTTCCGTTACCAGCTGACGGACATTCGCATAGAAGTTGCTTCCTGTCAACTCAGTCGCTTCGCTGTCATGTGTCGAGAAGCCGTGCTCTGCTCGCTGGATAGCCGCATTTACTTCCTTAAGCGGGTCAAGCTGTCCCTGTGTCGGACCGTTCCACTTTGCGCCACAATAAGCCTTTCGTACAAGCGGATCAGTAAAGAATCCGGGCGCCTTGATCCTGCCCTTGGCTACAGCTTCCCACATCCACTCCTCGAACACTGGCTGACAGAAGTCATTTACAAGCCATCCACGATACATCGTGAAAAGCTTCCATGCTTCCAGCAAGGCACCACGCGAAGCGGAATAATTACTCGAAAAGTGCTTTGTCAGCACCTCGTATGGCACTTCCAGTGCCGCGCCGATCTGACAGGATACCGCCTCGACGAATCCGCCGAAGTTTGCATTTGGTCTGCCTGGTGTTACAGGATTTGCCTTTTCGCCCTCCTGCAGATCTATAATAGAGCCATTTCCGAGATTGATATTGCCGCTTACAGGACTAGCGAGACCAGCAAGCGGATCGTCTGTTTCCTCTCCGAAAGGTGCGTCATCGCTGACGCCCTGCTTTTCGATGAATACCGTAAACAGCCCCGATACCACTGCCGCCATAAGCTCAGCGTCGGTATATCTGCCAAGCTGCTTAAGGGATTCGATGACAGGAGCCACGAAAGGCAATCCACGTATCTGTCCGATACGCTCACGATTTGCAAGGAACAATACATTCCTACGCCCTGTTTTCTCGCCGTACACCTCGACCCTGCGCCACTCCTGAACACCACGATGTTTGCAATTGATTGCAAAAGGGTGATATTTTGAGATATGGAACGCTACGAGTTCACCGAAGTAGTCGGTTTCGGCACCGTCATGAATATTTTCATCAAAGGAAAGCATCTCAGGGGTCGATATCCTGTCCGCTTCGATAAGCTGTATTGTCAGCTCGTACACAGAGCCTGCTCGCTGCTTGAAAGGCAGCAGCGCTACCACATCACCTGATAAAAGCCAATTCAGGAACGCCATCTGCTGAAGCTCGTAGAAATTATCCATCCTCGAAGCATCACAGTCGGGACTGTCCGCAAACAGTGAAAACTCGCGCTCGATCGTCGCCTCAATATCTCTGGCATCTTCTTTCGATATACCGAGATATTCGTAGTCGATCTGACTTTTCAACCGCAGACCGCTGCCGACAACGTTTGTTCTCATTGTCTTTACAGCACCCGTTGCAAGCGGTGCGCCTGCGTACAGATCACGCGACCGCTGCCGAAGCACATCAAGATTATCGTGGATATCCTCGTCCGCTGAACCGCCTTCGAAATTCCAACCGCGCATCGAATTGCGCGATAGACTAGCACCATAATTGCCATAGCCGCTATCAAGTATCTGCAGCCTTTTACGCGCCGCAACTCGTTCCAGCGCCTTTTTCGGAGATATGGCCGCTATAGTTTTATCAAGAAAATTCATCAATACCTCCGATAGATTTATTGGAGATAAGCCGCAGGGTGTGCCCTGCGCCGTCGGAGCGCCGCCCCGAACACTTATCGTTTTGATCTGTGCCCTTCACAGACGATACCCTGTACCGCCTGCAAAGTGAAAGGACAAAACATGAACAGTACCACCGCACAGAAAGGGCGGGCGCGCGGAATTGAACCACGTCTAGGGGCAATTGCCTCCCCAGGAATAACCTTATCACCCGCATATATGCCCCTGCGCCCGATATCACAGGGGCGAAATCATCAAAAATCGCGCGGCACTACCCGATATATACGGTTCCTGCCACCGCCGTTTTCTTTTCGTTTAAGCTTCGTGACCCAGCCGTTCCAGTATTCGATCTGGCTGCGTATCTCACCGAGATTTGCTCTGGTCAGCGATCGCGTTCCTATCGTGTAGCTCTGTCCAGTTGCACAAGCCTCCTCAGCTCCAAGCCACATTTCAAGATGCTGTACAGCCTTTTCATAAGTGATTCCTGCCATAGCCACTCCTTAAGTGATGCCTCCCGAGCGTGTCCTTCTGCCGCGCTTTGCCGCTGTCGTTGGCTTTGACTGCGGCGGTTTAAGCTCAGGGTTATGTATCTCAAGCGCTGCACCCGCATAAACGCGGATATCAAGCGGCTCGTTTCTCTTGTGTTTCTTGTCTTTAAGCCTCCAAGCCGTTGTTGGTACGCCTTTTTTAAAAGTCATTATCATCTGCTCGGCTGTAAGACCCTTGAAATACTCCTCGCTATAACCTGTACCCTTATCGATTGGGAAGTGACAGTAGTTAGGCCCTTCATCGGTAACGCGTAATCGTTGATATAACAGCGCCTTGCCAGTGTCAACACCGATCTTGAATAGCGG
>SVMQ01000036.1 GCA_015067375.1 Oscillospiraceae bacterium
GGACGTTGCAGGTTATACCCTATCGACCCCGTTTCCGTTATGATAACCCACTGGTCGGAGATCATGAAGCGCTATTCGCATGAGCTTCTTTCCAGACAGGATGTCAACACAATGGTCGAAAATGTCAAGAAAACTAACCCGATCGTTGTCGATGATCTAATACCCAAGGTAATATCTGTCGGATATCTACAGAAAGTATTGTCGAATCTTCTTAAAGAGGGCATTCCGATACGCGACCTTGAAACCATCCTTGAAACGCTCGGCGACCATGCTAATGTGCTTAAGGATATGGATATCGTTACCGAGTATGTGCGTCAGGCACTCAAGCGTACTATCACGCGCCGCTTTGCTGAGGCGAATTCGCTGAGAGTTATCACGCTTGACACTCAGATCGAGGATATGATCGTAAGCTCTGTCAAGAAATCCGATCAGGGCAGCTATCTTGCGATGGCACCCGACATAATTCAACAGATAGTTAACGTTACCAATCGAGAAATAGATAAGATCAAGGATGTTATACCCACAGTTATAATCCTGACATCGCCCGTTGTGCGTATCTACTTCAAGAAGCTGACAGACCAGTTCATTCCGAACATCACGGTGCTGTCCTACAGCGAGATAGACGCAGCGGCGCAGATACAGGCGATAGGCAATATTTCCCTTAATCCCAACATGGTTTAAGAATTAAAGGAGGTGCGGACTATGGATAACAGTACAGCGGCGCTGCTTCAGGACTACCTGAACACACATGATGAGGCTGTGCGCAACGAGATAGTATTGAGAAATCTAAGCCTTGTCCGTACCTGTGCGCTTTCGCTGAGGAATATGTACATCAAGTTCGGTGAGGTCGATGATGTGGTCAACGAGGGCGTTATCGCACTGATGGACGCTATCGAGACCTACGACCCCGATAAGGGCGCGAAGTTTGAGACCTATGCAACGCTCAAGATACGAGGCGCGATAATCGACTTTATCCGCAGGCAGGACTGGATACCGCGCAGCGTCAGAAAATTCGCACGCGACCTTGACAATGCTAACAGTTCGTTGTATAATCAATATAATAGGATGCCTACGACCGCTGAGCTGTCTGAGTACATGGAAATGTCCGAGGAAAAACTGCTCAAATGCATGGCGGAGGCTTCGACTACAGTAACTCTTTCGTTCGAGGAGCTGCTGTATGAGGATAATTTTGAAAATCACCCTGCTTCCGCTGGTGAGGCGACCGATGCGGGAATACTCCGCGACGAGTGCCGCAGGATAATCGCAGAGGCGATAGACTCGCTTAAAGAAAAGGAAAAGCAGGTCATAACGCTGTACTACTTCAAAAACATGAAATATTCCGATATAGCAAGGGCTTTAGGCATTTCGGAGTCGAGAGTGTGCCAGATAAACACCAAGGCGACGCTGACACTGAAAGCTATGCTGGAGCCATACATCAAAGGAGGTAACGAGGGTTGAACAGAGGTTTCTACTTAGCTGCCAATGGCATGATAATGAATCAGCGCAAGCTGGACGCTATCGGCAACAACCTTACAAATATGTCCACCTCGGGCTACAAGGCGGATACTATACTCACGCAGAGATTCGACGAGGCTATGGTGCTTGTGAAGCACCGCGAGGAGCTTTCGGGCACATTCGGTCAGACCTACGTCGACACATCATATACAAATCTGGAGCAGGGCTCGTTCGAGTTCACCGAAAGTCCGTTCGATGTGGGAATAAACGGAAATGTTTATTTCAACATCAACTCCTACACGGGTCAGCGTATGCTGACAAGAAACGGTCAGTGGGAGCTTGACAGCGAGGGTTATCTCTGCCTGTCCAATTCAGGTCGCATCGTTGGCGAGAACGGCGAGATATTCGTCGGCGACAAGGATTTTGTCATCAGCCCTGACGGCACTATCTCCCAGAACGGCGAGATAGTTGACAGGCTGCTGCTCTCCTATATCGACCCCGAGGGCAACATCGACAAGTTCGGTGCTAATATGTTCACTTCCGTTGATGCGGGAGAAGTTCCTGAGGGCGAGAGGTTTGAGATCATTCAGGGCGCTTACGAACGCTCCAACATCGACCTCAACTATGAGATGACGATGATGATGAACGCAAATCGTCTGTACGAGGCATCCAGCTCCATCCTAAAGCTCATGGACAGCATGAACCAGAAGGCAGCAACGCAGATCTGCAAGCTCAACTGATAAAGGAGTCAACTAAATGAATATAGCATTCCATACAGGTAAGACCGCGATGATCGCGCAGTCACAGGCGCTGAACATCTACGGCAACAATATCGCGAATATCAACACTGTCGGATATCAGACGCTGCGTCCGTCCTTTGCGGACTGTCTGTATTCTGTGCAGCGCGCTACTGAGCCTGACTGGCAGACAGGTCACGGTACATATATCCAGAAGTCTGACGTCATGTTCAATGAGGCGCATTTTTACTACACCGACAGACCGCTTGACTTCGCTATCGCAGGCGAGGGCTTCTTTGCGGTGCAGGACAGATACGGCGAGATCAACTACACACGCGACGGCTCTTTCTCCATGACTCAGGCTGAAACAGGCGAGTGGTATCTTGTAAGCGGCTCGGGCGAGTATGTGCTTGATTACGATAACAACAGGATCGTTGTACCCTTTAATGAGGAGGGTACGGTGGCTGACTATGACGCGCTTGCAGGCATGGTAGGCGTGTTCGAGTTCGAGAATCCCTACGGCATCGAGGCTGCTGACACAAACAGATACAGAGCGACCGAGAGAAGCGGCGAGGTGACTGCAAACGAGCAGCTCGACAAGCTTCAGGGTGTGCTGGTGGTATCGAATGTAGAGCTTTCCGACCAGATGGTAAAGCTTATCGAAACGCAGCGTGGCTATCAGATAAGCTCCAGAGTAGTCACTACATCCGACGAATTTACAAGGATAGCAAATAATTTAAGATAAAGAAATAAATATAGACACAGATACTTTTCAGGGGGAGTGATCGTATGCTGAAAAATTACGACGAGCTGTCGCCGGTGGCAATCGACTGCCTGCGTGAGATAGGTAATATCGGCTCGGGAAGCGCTGCGAATGCGCTGTCTACTATGCTTGGAAAGAACGTGATAATGCGCGTTCCCGATGTAAGCGTTATGGATTATCAGCAGGTCATCGACCGCATGGGCGGCCCCGAAAAGGTCATCACTGGCATATTGGTAGGTCTTGAGGGCGACATCAGCGGAATGATAATGTTCCTGCTGGAGGACAGCTTTGCGTCAGTAGTGCTGTCCACATTCCTGCAGCATGAAAATGTTTCGGTCATGACGCTGGATGAAACTCAGCTTTCCGTTATCCGTGAGATGGGCAATATCATGGCGGGAAGCTACCTTTCCGCGCTGTCGCAGCTTACGGGTCTGACGATAGACATGAGCGTTCCCTCTATGACGGTCGATATGCTTGGCGCTATCATGAGTGTGCCTATTATTGAGTTTTCCGAGGTTGGTG
Organism: Oscillospiraceae bacterium; assembly: GCA_015067375.1. Classification (GTDB taxonomy): domain Bacteria; phylum Bacillota; class Clostridia; order Oscillospirales; family Ruminococcaceae; genus CAG-115. Next base: position 3,478 of record SVMQ01000036.1, read on the forward strand.
ACAAGGTGCTGTTTATTGATGACGGCTTTGTTATCGACGGCGTGGATATCAAGTCGAATATCATCCTCATTCCGGAGATGGCATCTCTGGCTACATTAATGACAAAGCTTGGAGTAATGTGATGGGAAGTTTTACAGTCGGTATATCCGACCTGAAGGTGTGCAAGTCGCCTGATGTTCTGGTGACCTATGCGCTTGGCTCCTGCGTAGGAATATGTATGCGTGACGAGCTTTCGGGCGTTGGCGGTCTTTCTCATATAATGCTTCCCGACAGCACTCAGTCTGCTAACGGAAAGGATATGCCTATGCGCTTTGCGGATACGGCGATACCTATGCTGATAGACAAGATGGTGGCTCTCGGCGCGAGAAGGGCTAATCTCAAGGCGAAGATAGCAGGCGGCGCGGTAATGTTCGCAACAACGAACGACCGCTTCAATATAGGCGAGCGCAACATCGCCGCAGTAACAGACGCCCTGAAAAAGGCTGGCATCCCGATAGTTGCAAAGGATGTCGGACTTAACTACGGAAGAACTGTATTCTTTTATCCCGAAACGGGCATAATGGAGGTCAAGGCTGCCGCAAAGGGTACAACACAATTATAATATTATAACTGTCCGCTTTTTTGGCGGACAGTTTTGTATATCTAAAGCTAATCAGCAAGAGGTGAGATCATGCTGCAATTATACTTGTCGATGGTGGAGACAGGCGAGGAAAAAGATCGGCTGGAATTTCTGTACACCGAATACAAGCAGCTTATGCTAAAGACTGCGGTCACGATACTGCGCAACAAAGAGCTTGCAGAGGACGCGGTGCATGAGGCGTTTCTGCGCGTAATAAAAAATATTTCAAAATTTACGTCATATTCATGTAATGAAAACGTTTCTTATCTTGTTATTATAGTGAGGGGGATAGCCCTCAATATGCTCAAGCAGCAGAACAGGACAGCAGAGCTGGAGGAGGATATACCATCCGACGAAGATGTTGAGGCTGCTGCGGAGATAAATATAAGCTATGAAAATGTTCTGAGGAATGTACAAAGGCTCTCGCCCGCGCTGAAAAACGTGGCAACTCTTTGCTATGTGCATAGGATGAGCGAAAGGGAGATATCCGAAATGCTTGATATGAAGATGAATACCGTCAGAGTATCGCTTATGAGAGCAAGAAAAATTCTCAGAAGTATGGATGAGGAGTACGATCATGAATGATAAGGAGATGTTCGCAAGCGCCTTGCAAAGCGCCCTTTTCGCCGATATATCCGAATATGAAAGGCTGCCCGATATCAAGACCTCACGCCGCTTTGAGCGAAGAATGAAAAAGCTGCTCCGCACTCATCAGCCTGAAATAAGGCTCAGCGATACAAGACCTCCCCCGCGCCGAGTAGTAAAGTATGCCGTTCTCGTCGCTTTGCTGGCTGTCGTTCTTACAGGAGCTACGCTTGCGGTCTACCGCCTGTGGGAGACCTACAAGGTCAAGGATCACAGCCTTTATTCAATGCTCTATATTACCGATATTGAAAATGCGCCAAAAACGCTCGAGGAACGGTATATGCTCGGGGCGGATATGAGTGGGTATGATCTTGAAATCATATTTCAGGATGAAACCTGTAATATGATCAATTATTCTAAGCCGAGTGGTGATATCGTAATTTCAATAACATTCTCACAAGCAACAAAAGAATTTAGTGAGTCTATGTTCTTAAACACTGAAGATGCGATCGAACATCCCACAGAGATTATAGTAAATGGTTATCAAGGTATATATCTTGAAACGTATAATTCGATTAAAACGCTTATTTTTGATGTGGGAAATTATATTATAGTGCTTGATGGATATGGAATTAGTAAAAACGAACTAATTTCAATAGCTGAAACTGTGCAAAAAGTAGAATAGAAAAATTTTTAAAAATAATATGTAATGCTTTTGTAATAGCCTCTGTTTATGTTATAGAGGGCAACCTCAATAAACTATGAAAGGCGGTGAAATCATGAAAAAGGTTTTATCTATGGCGATTGCGTTTGTAATGCTGTTTGTTGTATGCTTGACAGCGTATGCCGATGTGTCAACCTTTGCTATCGGTTCAAGCACAAGAACAAGCACCCTTACAATATCAGGAACAACTGCAACATGTACAAGCATATATATATAGACAATAGCAACAGTACAACAAAAATCGTCATAACCCAGACCCTTGAAAAGCAGTCCTTCCTGTGGACATGGAAAACAGTCGGCGGTACTCGCACAAAAACAGTAAACGGCAGTACAGCGACCCTTACAGGCAAGGTCAGCGGTCTTGAAAGCGGTACTTATCGCGTAAAGACAGTCTTTAAGGTGACGGCAGACGGCGAAACCGAGACCATTACGGTCTACAGTGCGGAAAAAGAAATTTGAATTTTGATGGCTTTGTGCGGCAATTAAGTCCCACAGACCACTATTGCCGCAGGAAGGTAAATGGAGGTTTTTATTATGAATAGCTTTATTAAGAGGACAATTGCAGCTGGCATGATATTTAGTATGGTATCTGTATTGAAGAAATTTACGACAGCCTGTACAAAAGATACTGTTACAGCGACAGATATATAATACACGCAGTTTAATCACCATACTTATGGAGTTCAGCATATGAAAAAATATATTGTTACGATCATCCTCATTTTAAGCCTGTGCATATCGGGCTGCAGCAACACTGACAGCTACACCGTCAGCAGCATTGAAAGCGAGACCGAGTGGGCTTATTTTGATTTGATCTATCACGGTTTGCAAGGCGAAGAATACGCAGGATTTTACCACGGCGATTCAATAATGCTGCCCGGAGATTTTTTTACCGAGCTCAGCAGCGATGCGCTGAGATATGAGAAGCAAATGACGGCTGACTTGCCTGACGAATGTTATTTTTACGTTAATCAGATAAAGGGATGTATGCTGAACGACGGCAGCTATATGGTTGAGAAAACATACGAGATGACGATGTCACAGGGAACCGGCGGTTGTATGCGTGAAATATACAGCGTCAAGGATGGGGAGTACAGGTTTTTAAGATCTATCAAGACAGATGTACTCATAAAGATATGCTCGGGCAATTATATGTATTACGCGGATGATATCTTTCTTCACCGCATTTCCCCTGACGGTTATTCGGATGTGCTGCTCGACGGAAGGATACCTGCGCCCGAGGATGCGGCAGACAAAAGCAAGCCGTTGAAGTGGAGCCTCAGAGGCACAACTCTTTCGGGCGAGGGCGATATTCTTACTGTCAACGCACAATATCGCTATAAGAGCAAGAACGGCGAAGAGCGCACGCTTGAAAAAAGCTATCAGATAGATATCAGTAAGATAACGAACGCAGCTGACAATGACGCTGTAAGTTAATGATATGCTATGTCGATATACAATGACTGTCAAGTTGGAAAGAGGTAAGTTATGTCAAAAGGATTCACTGCAAAAGCAATAGCAGCCGTATTCATGTCAGTTCTGCTCGCCGCCTGCGCAGACAGCACATCGGAAAGCGGCGCAGGCTCAGCGGAAGTTGATGCTTCATCCGCGCTGACTGCCGAGCAAACACAAACCAACGAAGCTGAAACCACCGTGACCGTATTTGAAGCACCTTTACGAAACCGTGACGAGAAATACGACAGCAGGGTATACATCTATGACGTGATGTCGGAGACCGAAGATGCATACAGAGGCGACTGCGCTATTGAGATATCCGACAACGGCACGCCACTCTACAGGATGATGCTGACAGTCGGCTATACTCTGGGACAGAACGGAACAGAGTTCTCCAAGAACGGAGATGACGGGTATTTCTCCGTAATAGAGCTTGACAGCGGAAGCCTGCTCCTGTCTACGCGAGAAACTGACAGAGTAACGCAGGCGACCCTTTACACCGTAAAGGATGGACGAATAGTACAGCTTGAACGATATTTCGCAGACCCTGCCGACAGACCCGATAAGGGTGCAGGAATGCGAAGCTTCAACCTTTCACGCAAGTATACGACAGACGGCGACAGTATCATCTTTGACATAAACGGCGAAGCTGTAGCTGTAACTATAGACTTTGACGCGCTTACATTAAAATGTGACGAAGCGCACGAAAGCATAGTCTACTGTGAATAACAAGGAGGATGCCCATAATGAACATCACAAAACGTATCATCACATTTCTTATCTGCACGGTGCTGACGCTCAGCCTCGTGTGCATCCCTGCTGCGGCAGCTTACAGCGGCAAAACATATTACATAAATACCGCGCAGGAGCTTGCGGATATCAGAGGAAACGGCAGCTACCGCCTCGGCACTGATATCGACATGACAGGCTTCGACTGGGATGGCATAAAGAGCTTTTCAGGCACTCTGGATGGCAACGGCTACACTATAAGCAACCTCAGCTCTGACAAGGGACTTTTCGGCACGCTGAAGTCGGGCGCTGTTATAAAAAATGTGCGGCTGGAAAACTGTACCATAGTGACCGACAGCAAGTACATCGGCGCGATAGCGTCCTATATTCCCGCAAATGCTGAAAATGTACAGATACTGAATTGTTCTGTAAACGGTACAGTTGAAACAAGATACGCCAATACCTCGCGAATGAATTTCTGCGGAGCACTGGTAGGCGTTGCAAAGTCTGCGTCCGCTGTTGTTTCAGAGTGCAGAAGCGGCGCGTATGTAGCGGCAAAATACGGCGTAGGCGGTCTGGTAGGTCTGAACTACGGCACAGTTGAGAAAAGCGCATTCACAGGCTATCTGTCGCACTACGGAAACGATCATATCAACTGCAGCTGCGGCGAGCTTCACAAGACGCTTGCATATACCGCTCGCATTCAGGGCGGCATCTGCGCGGTAAACCGCGGCACAGTCACAGGCAGCGCAGTGCTTGCATATATGAAAGAGGCTGAATATATCGGCATGATAAGCGGTATCGACATCAAGGGCTACGGCAGCGTTAAAGACTGCATTGCACTGAATGACTGCGGCGAATGGACAGAGGAGCCGTCAAAATACAATGCAGTAAGCAATATTCTAAGTTCGAAAGAATACAAAAAGGTAGGTTAAAGACCATGAAAAAACTGCTCATTTTAACTGCTGCGGCAGCAGTGACCGCGGCGCTCACTGTTTCTGCGGCAGCCGCTGACGCGCTGTACATAAGAACAGACCCCGTCCCCGAGTATATCAATGAATATGCCGAGGAGATGTACGCCCATCTGTACCCCGAGGTATACAAGCTCAGCCGCGACCACATACTCACGAAAACGCTGGGCGCAGGCTACCGCGCATACTCGGTAGACGACGGTTATGATCGCGAAAGTAATTGCATTATCTACTATTTCCCAATCGCTGACAAGCAGGGCAGCTTTGTCGCAACGCTGACTATCGTCTGCGGAAACGACGGAAGCGTAGAAGGCTATTCATTCGGCGGCGATGACAATGCAGAGGGACTGAACGGACTTGTTACCTCTTATGATGATCCTGCGGAGATCTATATATCGGATCAGGTCACCTATGCGGTGACGGATGACGAGGTAACCGTGCTGTCGGCTTATCCTCCCTACAGCATGACGCGCATTGATGAGCTTAAACAGAAGCTGCCCGAAATACGCAGAGCGAATGAAAAAGCCGCGACCGATGATGTAATAATGGCTTTCGGCGATCACGAAACGGGACTTGTAAAGATCGACGGCAAGCTGTACTGTATTACGGAAAGGGGCGACTACGCTCACGGCTGGCAGGAGATAGACGGAAAACGCTACTATTTCAGAAAGACAGGCGCGGCAATTACGAGCAGTGCCAAGATAAACGGGGTGTACTATAAATTCGGCTCGGACGGCGTGTGCAAGGGGAAATACACAGGCTGGTCTAAAAAGTCGGGCAAGTATTATTACTACAAGCAGGGCAGGGTGCTGAAAAGCTGCTGGCTGACGGTAAAAGGAAAAAAGACCTACTATCTCGATGAAAACGGAGAACGGGCAGTAGGCGAGCTGATGATAAAAGGAGAAAGATTTGTATTCGGCGAAAACGGAAAGCTGACAGATGTCAAAGCAGACTGACGCGCCTTATAGCGATTGAATACATTTGCGATAAAAATGTCAACAGGCGTATGCGAAAAGCATACGCCTGTTGTTTAATTCATCAGTCCAGTTTGATCAATAATACTAGTATTCAGAATGCTTCTGTATGGTCATTGCCCTAAATGTGACGCTTTGCTTGATTAATAGAAGTTGGATCGTTGGTAAGTCCAAGCAGGTAATCAGCGCTTACTCCGTAAAATCTTGCAAGAGTGATGATATGTCGCACGGGTATCTCCTGTGCATATTTCGGGTTGGTACTCTCGTATTTAGCTATTTGCTGCTGAGTAGTCTGTAGCAGCTCAGCTATGTCCGCTTGTTTCAGCCTGCGTTGACTGCGTATAGATTTCAATATTATTGGTATAGAATTGATTTCCATTTGAACCCTCCATCTTATAAGTTAATTATACATCTGATAATATGTCTTGACAAACACCCTAAAAGGTGTTATAATCAAAATAACATCTTGATGTATTTAAATACATCTTAACAGGTATATGATATGCAAGGAGAATAATTATGGATTCATGGAGAAAAATAGCAGGTACGATAATGTACATAAGTATAGCATTGTCATCAATAGGTGTGCTGATATTGTCCTCAAGATATATGGAGGATGATGAGGGCGGAACTGCTTTTCTGGTGCTTGTAGGTGGTGCTTTTTTGATACTGGCTGCGCATATGGTGCTTGGTATGTTCATTGAGCTTTGCAACAATGTTGCGGAATTGAAAGACAAGAACATAGTAATTACTGACAAAATGCCACAGGCTGCACACAGCAGCACTGTCAAAGACAATGAGCAAAAAAAGAAAGCGGTTGCCTCAAAAGAGTGGAAATGCAGCAAGTGTGGTACGCTCAACGAGAAAAATGCTATATTCTGTTCGTCCTGCGGTAATACGGAGGATTAAGACATGAGAGCGCTGAGTAAACGTGAAAGAATAGTTTTCTGGGCTTATTCGATAATGCTGATATTGATTCATACAATAGATTTTTATAGTTATTATCAAGCTTTGAGATGGGCGAGCAATACAGGTGAAATCATCAAGATAATTTTTCTAGCGCTGTTTTCTGTGGCATTATCCGTGCAGCTGATACTGATTTTTGTAAGAAGTTGTCCGAAATGGTCGTATATAGGTGTAGCGTCAGCAACGGTAATATATGAGCTGTATGTCGGTTGGAAAAATATATCGTATGTTATAGAATATGGTATAGAAGGTATTGGATCTGTAATTGATTTGATAATTAATTGCATAGTGATTGCGCTGTCTTGTATGCTGGTGGTAATAAAAATGAAACCAAGCAGAAATATCGTGACAGCAGTGTTTATTGCAGGTATGATTTGTGTTTTTTATCTTTTAGTTAATGATATATCATTGATAGTTGAGATGATGGATTTGAGCTTTGTGATCTATGCTGATTTTATAATATTCATATATCCTTTTGCACTTACAATTTGTTTTGTTTTGATGCTACGCGTATCTATGACAGGGCAGCGCTGCCAATGTGGTTATTTCTATAAAAAAGGCGCGAAATTCTGTGGAAAATGTGGAAAGGCAATATAATATCGATGAACTGTATATAATCTCCCTTGTAAAACGCGAGGGAGATTTTACGTTTATGTTAATTTATCGCTTATTAGCCAAACTGCCCATATTTTGACCCCCGAAATTGTTAATAAATTCTCAAAAAAATGTGTTTTGCCTATTTACAAATCCGAAGAAGTGTGGTACAATATAAGGTGCAAAATAGAAATACTATGCCTGTGCTTTTATCGGCGCGGTGTGGGATTTTCTGATATTTTAAGGAGGATAAAACCAATGGCAAGACAAAAGCTTACGATGGATGGTAACAACGCTGCAGGTCACGTTTCCTATGCGTTCACAGACCTTGCTGCTATCTACCCCATCACTCCCTCTTCCGTAATGGCTGAGGTTACTGATTCCTGGGCTACCGCAGGTAGAAAGAACATCTTCGGTGAGACCGTTAAGGTCGTTGAGATGCAGTCCGAGGCTGGTGCAGCAGGTGCTGTTCACGGCTCCCTTTCTGCAGGTGCGCTCACAACTACTTACACAGCTTCTCAGGGTCTGCTCCTGATGATCCCCAATATGTACAAGATCGCAGGTGAGCTGCTTCCCTCTGTTATCCATGTTTCCGCTCGTGCAGTAGCTTCTCACGCTCTGTCTATCTTCGGCGACCACAGCGACGTTTACGCTTGCCGTCAGACAGGCTACGCTATGCTCTGCTCCACTAACCCTCAGGAGGTTATGGACCTCGGCGCGGTTGCTCATATGTCCACACTCAAGGGCAGAGTTCCTTTCCTGCACTTCTTCGATGGCTTCAGAACCTCTCATGAGATCCAGAAGATCGAGGTTTGGGACAACGAGACTCTCTCCAAGATGGTTGACTGGGATTCCATCCAGGCATTCCGTGACAGAGCTCTGAACCCCGAGAACCCTGTTCTCCACGGTACAGCTCAGAACCCCGACATCTTCTTCCAGGCACGCGAGGCCTGCAACAAGTACTACAATGCTATCCCCGAGGTAGTTACAGAGTACATGAACAAGGTAAATGCTGAGATCGGTACAGATTACAAGCTGTTCAACTACTATGGCGCTCCCGATGCTGAGGAAGTTATCGTTGCTATGGGTTCTGCTTGTGACACTATCGAGGAGACTATCGACTTCATGCTTTCTCAGGGCCGCAAGGTTGGTCTCGTTAAGGTTAGACTTTACAGACCCTTCGTTTCTGCTGCATTCGTTGACGCTATCCCTGCAACAGTTAAGAAGATCTCCGTTCTCGACAGAACTAAGGAGCCCGGTTCTCTCGGTGAGCCTCTGTACCTCGACGTTGTTGCTGCTCTCAAGAAGGAGAAGAAGTTCCAGGATGTTCCCGTATTCTCCGGTAGATACGGTCTCGGTTCCAAGGACTGCAACCCTGCTCAGATCATCGCAGTTTACAACAACAAGGACAAGGATGTATTCACTATCGGTATCGAGGACGACGTTACAAACCTCTCCCTCGCTATCACAGAGAACCCCAACACAACTCCCGAAGGCACAACATGCTGCAAGTTCTGGGGTCTCGGTTCCGACGGTACTGTTGGTGCTAACAAGAACTCCATCAAGATCATCGGCGACCACACAGATATGTATGCACAGGCTTACTTCGCATACGACTCCAAGAAGTCCGGCGGCGTAACCATCTCTCACCTGAGATTCGGTAAGAGCCCCATCAAGTCCACATACTTCGTAAACAAGGCTAACTTTGTTGCCTGTCATAACCCCTCCTATATCGACAAGTACGATATGGTTCAGGACGTTATCCCCGGCGGTACATTCCTGCTCAACTGCCAGTGGACAGTTGACGAGCTTGACGAGAAGCTTCCCGCTCCCGTTAAGGCTTACATCGCTAAGAACAACATCAACTTCTACATCATCAACGCTATCAAGGTAGCTAAGGAGATCGGTCTGGGCAACAAGACAAACACTGTTCTTCAGTCCGCATTCTTCTCTCTCGCTAACATCATCCCTGCTGCTGAGGCAGTAGAGTACATGAAGCAGGCTGCTTACAAGTCTTTCGCTAAGAAGGGCGACGAGATCGTTAACATGAACTACGCTGCTATCGACAGAGGTGCAGGCGAGGTAGTTAAGGTTGACGTTCCTGCTGCATGGGCTAACGCTGAGGGTGAGATGCCCGTAGTTAAGGCTGAGGGTCCACTTAAGAAGCTTGTTGAC
>SVMQ01000037.1 GCA_015067375.1 Oscillospiraceae bacterium
TTGTGTTCTCGCATATCCATTATAACAGATATTTTAAATTCTGGCGAGTAGCTTTTGTTTTTTCTTCCTGTTTTGCCCATAAAAAATATGCACCTCCAAAAGTGTCTAACTTTTGGGGTGCATATCATTTTACGAGGGCGCTGCTTTTATATAAGCTCGATCGCTTTTTGCAGCAACTCCAAAAGGATCTGCTGTTTATCAGGCGATGTCTGCATGAAAAGATCGTATGCCTGCTGCGCGGGGGTGTGCTCTCTCTCCAGCTCCACTTCTCCAAAAAGCAGCGTCGGTGAGATATCAAGCCCTTTGCTAACTCGCACGATCGTTTCAAGCGACGCATTCTTCTCGCCGCGTTCAAGCTGCCCTATATACACAGGATGCAGTTCACACAGCTCAGCCAGCTTCTCCTGACTGAGTTTTTTCAGTTTTCTGTATAATCGTACTCGCCGCCCAAAAATAATTGCTATACTTTCCATAAGCCCCTCCTGTTAATGTGTTTTCTATATACTATAAATTTTCTGTAGGAAATAAAACAAACTATTGACTTTTATAAATAATTAGTGTATACTATAGATGTGATTTTCATCAGAATTGATATTTATAGTATATGAAACGGAGGCAATAACATTGAATAAGAAAGCAAAGGCTATAAATATGATCATACTGATCTGCATGGTTGGGATAATTATTCTGACGTTTTTACCGACCTTTGTGTTCACATGGAAAGCATCAACTGCCGTCGGAACTGCAAGCATGAAATTCAGCTTTACCATCACAGGAGTATGGGTCACCGCAGATTATGATCTGGCAATATCGGGAGGTCTGAGCTCACTGTTGGACGACGAGGTCTCCTCAGGCGATACGGTGAGGCTGCGGATCACTGAGAAGCAGGCTTTTGATATTATTTATATGCTTACTGACGATAACTGTCCCCGCGATCTGGGAGAGTATGCAAAAGCTATGGGAACAGTGCATTGCACTACGCTTTGTATAACGCTGCTATGGATGGTGTTCACATTCCTGCTGACACAGGACGATATAAAGCACAGACTAGTGATAATACCATTTGTTACTCTGCTGCATACGGCGCTTTATTTCGTAACCCCACTGGTTACATCTGCCATATTTGAAAGTCACAAGTCCGACTGGTTCGGAAACATGATAAGTTCCAAAATACTGCCGAGCGCATTTTCGATAGCGTCAATAGTATTAGCTGCAGCCGCGTGTGCAGTCTATATTAAATATCGTTGGTTCGACCGCAGCAATGCAGAACAAATTGCAGAATGCTGTATATAACTTTTATACCGTTATCGGTATAAATTAATCGTTTACTACAGTTATTTTGTACAATATATCCATATATTTTCTACAAAAATAAATTCTACTATTGACAATTGAGATAAAATAAGGTATACTATAACTGTGATTTGCTATGATCATATTAAATAGTTATACATAACAGGAGGAAAATATTATGGGAACTAAGGGTAATAAAAAATCAGGCGGTTTGGGTGCGCTTTTGCCTGTTATAGTTATCGTAGGTATTCTCGTTATCATCTTGCTCGTTTCTTATTTTGGCTGGGCATTCTTACAGTCGGGAACTTATCGTATTGCTTTTAACGGCGAAAAGCTCAATCCTGCTCGTGCTGTAGAATTCAAGCCTTTTGGTTCCTGCACGATATACTATACTGTTACTGAGACCAAAACAGAAGTAAAGAACAAGGACGGAAAGCCCGAGGTCAAAACTGAAGTTGAATACTCTGATGGAAAAGAGTATTCCTATAACCCCGCTGATGCCAATGTATTCTCTAACTGTGGTATTTTCGAGATAAAGGATGACAATGATAATATCATAATGCTCCTGAAGCGTGCAGGCGATGAGCTTGTAAGCATCTCTCCCGCTAATTTCGATGCAGAAAACAAGTCCATCGTAAGAAACGATGATGTTTATGAGATCACCAACAACGGCGCTCTGACACAGATCGTTACAACAGATGATAAGTTCATTACTTTCGGTGAAGTAAAGGGCGATCCTTTCAAGAAGGTTGAAGGATATCACGTTTACGAAAGAATCGATACAGATTACATCACAAATCTCCTCGTTCGTATTGATGGTACTTACAAGAATATCAACGTTAAGAAGTATGATGTAACCAAGGATATGAATGTATATGAGATCGTAAAGAGCGGCGAATTCCAGCAGATCATCGTTTGCGGCAAGGATGACAGCGTTGCTATCCCCGAGATCGGCAAGACATTCGAGTCCGGTAAGGGCATGGAGATCGTAAAGACAGAGACCGGATATAACATCTACACCACCGAAGAACAGAAGGATTCCAACGGCAAGAAGCTTGAGCCTCTCAAGACACTTGTCCAGACTGTAACTCTTGATGGCGACGAGTATGTTATCGAAGATGTTAAAGATTAAGTGAAAACATGAATTACAAAGATCCTCGTCCGAACAGGGTGAGGATCTTTTTATCGTTATTTTGTACAATATCTCCATATCTTTTCTACAAAAATCCAAGTAACTATTGACTTTTCAATACAGATGTTATATAATAGTAATGTGGTTTATTGTTTAATGAGTAACCATATTCTTATTTAGGCTTATGCCAATGGAGGTATTGAAGTGAAACTTAAAAAGTGCTTGTCCGCTATTACAGCAGGGGCAGTTACAATATCCGCAATTGCAGTTGCACAGTTCGTTTCCGCTGATGGCGGTGTTGACGCCGCTGCAGCCGAGGCATTCTGGGGCAGCGATTACAACATGGCAGAAACTCAGGCAACCGAGTTTACATATCACTTTGACGAAAACTTAGGCGGTATCGTCGTTACCGATTATCTCGGCAGCGAGCCTAAGGTAAGGATCCCCGAGCAGATCGACGGAAGCCCTGTGCTTGAAGTGGATCTCAGTGCTTGTATGTACAATTTCAAGGCTCTTATGATTCCCGACACAGCAAACGAAGTCAGCCTTGCTACCTACAACTCGCTGTTAGAGTACTACAAGACCTATGCAGCTGCTCCCATCACCGACTTTGAGTTCTATTATGATAAGGAGATCAAGGGCGTAGTTATCACCGACTACAAGAAGGATTCTCCTATCGTAAAGATCCCCGAAAAGGTTAAGATGATCGATGTAAATGATTCCTCCAAGGTTTCCGAATACACAGTTAAGAAGATCGATCTCACAGATTCCAAAAAGGAATTCAAGGCGCTCGTAGTTCCTGATGCCGATGAGATCATCGTCCCCAATCATGAAGATGTGACGATCTGTATTGCTCACCTTAACTCTACAGTTAACAGATCCAGCTCCGGTAAGGATGTTTCCAAGTATCCCTACACCAACATCGGCGTAGAGAAGGTAAATGTCCCCGCTGAACTGGACGAGGTGGATACAGGTGTGTTCTCGGGATGCATGATAAGAGATGTTTACATCCCCGACTCACATTCCGATATCGGCAAATGGGCATTCAGCGATTGCTATATGCTGGCTAATGTTACCATCGGCAGTCAGGATGCGATCATCGACGACGGAGCATTCCGCAACTGCTATGCTCTTAAATCTGTGAATATCGTCAACATCAATTCCATTGGCGAATGGGCATTCAGCGGCTGTGCAAATCTTACAGATGTGACACTCTCGGATGACCTCACAACAATTGGCAAGGGTGCATTCAGCCGTTGCCTTGCTATTGAAAATATCACTATCCCCGCAAGCGTTGAAACCATCGGCACCTATGCATTCAACGGCTGTGAGTCTTTGCAGACCATTACAGTAGCCGAGGGTAACAATGATTATGTTACCACTGAAGATGGTGTACTGTTCAACGCAGACATGACAGAACTGCTCAGAGTGCCTGAGGGCACGAGCATCTCTCAGTACACCATACCCGATTCTGTATCGTATATCGCAAACAGTGCTTTCCGCAATTGCGATCTGGATGAAATAATCATCCCTGAGGGAGTTTCTCAGATCGACAACAGTGCATTTGAAAACTGTGGCTGCGGCACTGTAAAAGCGCCTCTCATACTCCCCGATTCCATCAGCACCGTTGAGCCCGGCGCATTTGAAGGCTGCTCTGTTATCAATTACAAGGGTACTGTATATAAATCAAAGTCCTCTACAGATGAATACGATATGTCAAAAACTTTCACAGATCTGTATGTCGATATCAACACCGCTCTCTTCTGATATCTACACCCCATCCTTTGCGATGGGGTGTTTTTTATAAATTGATACTTTTCTATTGACACGCCCGTTATAATATGATATACTATATACGACAGAAAACCTTATCAAGAGTGGCTTCTGGCAAATTGCGGGGGACTGGTCCCTATGAAGCCCGGCAACCTATTCCGCCTATTAAACACGGAAAAAGGTGCTACATCCTGCCGTTAATTCGGAAAGATAAGGAGTGTTTGACGAAAGTTGCGCACTCCGAGGAGTGCGTTTTTTGTTTGTAGTTACAATACGAGAAAAGAAAGGAAAGAAACATGGTAAAGAATTTTTTATTTACATCTGAAAGCGTAACCGAAGGTCATCCCGACAAGATATGTGACAATATCTCTGATGCGGTGCTTGACGCGATCCTCGCTCAGGATCCCATGGGCAGAGTTGCCTGCGAGACCTGCACCACCACCGGTATGGTAATGGTAATGGGCGAGATCACCACCTCTGCAGTTATAGACATCCCCGCACTGGTACGCGACACCGTGCGCGAGATCGGCTACGACAACTCCGAATACGGATTCGACTGCAACACCTGCGCTGTGCTTACGACCATCGACAAGCAGTCCCCCGATATCGCTATGGGCGTAAATAATGCGCTCGAAGGCAGAGAGCAGAACGCTTGTGATACAGGTGCAGGCGATCAGGGCATGATGTTCGGCTATGCCTGCAACGAAACACCTGAGCTTATGCCCCTCCCCATCAGCCTTGCGCACAAGCTTGCGCTCAAGCTTACCGAGGTTCGCAAGAACGGCACCCTGCCCTACCTGCTTCCCGATGGAAAAACTCAGGTAACAGTGGAATATAAGGACAACAAACCCGTTCGTGTAGATACTATCGTTGTATCTTCACAGCACAAGGCAGAGGCTACTCTTGAGCAGATAAGAGCAGATGTTATCGAAAAGATCATCAAAACTACCGTTCCCGCAGAGCTGCTCGACGAGAATACCAAGTATTTCGTCAATCCCACAGGTCGCTTCGTAGTCGGCGGCCCTCAGGGCGACAGCGGACTCACTGGCCGTAAGATCATCGTTGATACATACGGCGGATATGCCCGTCACGGCGGCGGCGCATTCAGCGGTAAGGATCCGACAAAGGTAGACCGCTCCGCTGCATACATGGCTCGCTATGCCGCAAAAAATATTGTTGCTGCAGGTCTTGCCGAGCGAGCTGAGGTCGAGGTAGCTTATGCTATCGGTGTAGCAAAGCCCGTTTCTATCATGGTAGACACATTTGGAACAGGTAAATACGACGACGAAAAGATCGCCGAGGCAGTGAACAAGGTGTTTGATTTCCGCCCCGCTGCTATCATAAATACCCTCGAGCTTCGCAAGCCCCAGTACAAGCAGCTGACAGCTTATGGTCACATGGGCAGAGAAGATCTTGACGTTGCCTGGGAACGTACTGATAAAGCAGAGGCTCTTAAGGCTGCAATGGTATAACATTTAACAAATAACAATGACCGCACGGGCGCGCCCCAAATTTCGGCGCGCTGTGCGGTTATTTGTTATGTTAGCCAAAAAAACAAAAAAAATATGTCTATTTTTTAGAAATTGCGCGTTAACGCTTGATTTATTTGCCTTGATATTGTATAATATAGTGAGAACTATTCTGCCATATTGCGCGATTTTTAAGGTAAAATATGGCATTGATAAATATATAGATAAGGATTTGATGCTTTTGTTTTTTGGTAATAAGATCGTAAAAGTAGAAATCCTGGATAGAAACGGAACCGTAGCGGTGACGTCTGATAAGAATTTCGTTTTCCCGAAAAATATAGAGAGCGATGAGGATAGTATACTTATAATAAAGGGTACTGACCTGAAAGAATTCACCAAGGATGAGCGAGTCCATGTGATCTCTACGACCAAAGCGGGAGATAGAATAAAGTATCCGGGAATGGTCACTGTATCTCTCAACACGCAGCTGAATGTCAGGATAATAAAAAGCCATGACACTGAGGTCTTGCAGGAACGCAGAAGATACTTCAAGATCAAAGTGTTTGAGCGCGGAAGAGTGCTCTTTATGGTAAGGGACGATGAAACGACCCGATTTGAAGAGCCTGTACCTATGGAGATCAACGATATAAACATAGGCGGTATCTTCATGGTGACCAGCATTCCGTTGCAGCAGGACGATATAGTATGTATCGATGTAGATCTGTTCATCGACTACAGACTTAATGCTGTGGCACGCGTATTGCGTGTGCAAAGGAATCCTGATGGCTCAATCAAAGGCTATGGATGTGCATTCCAGGGGCTTACCGCCTCGCAGGAGGACTATATCGGCAAATATATTTATAAAGTCCAGTCAGCACAGCGCCAAAAAGAAATTGCAAAAGAACGACCGTTCTGACAGCGTTCCGAATAACAATATAAACTATATAATCAGGGGGATTAGTACAACATGAGTAACGCAAAACTTAAAGTCATTCTGACAGCGATATTACTGGTCTTCGCGATCGTACCCGCGCTTATTATCGGCGCTGTTGGTACGTTCTCGATCGTCGGCTATGAGAGCAACACGAAAACTGACACGCTTAAAACGGTGTCCAGATCAAAATCCATAGCTCTGGATCAGGCTTTCACGCATTATGTGAGCAATGTAAATATGCTTGCAACATCCGATCTTCTTATTGACGCTGTCGATTCCACCGATGAAGCTCATGCAAACAGCATCCTTGCTGCTGTTGCTGATGCAAATCCCGATATTCTGGATATCATAGTTATCAATGCTAACGGTAACGTTATCGCTTCGGCAAAGCAGGTCAATATCGGTGGCACCTTTGAGCATTTTGACGAAACACTTTCTCCCGTTTCGGGCATCCGTTCATGGAGCAGCTACAACAATGCACAGGCATTCTATGTTTCTAAGGAGATCTTCGAAAACCCCACAGGTCTGACAGGCTCTCTCGGTCATGTATGTGCTATCGTTTCTGTTGGTGCAGACAGCAGGATCGCAAAGGCTCTCAACGGAACATTCCTTGACAGCGGCCGTATGATCGCATTCGATACATCAGGCAATGTTATCAATTTCGGCGGAGATATGGCAGTTACAACAGCTGACCCCGATATTGCACAGGATCTTCAGGAGATCGTAGCTTCCACAAGCAATGTAAATATCACCTCCCTAAGACAGGAACTTTCCACAGGCAAGTTTGATAAGTATACATACTGCGCAGGCATCATCCCCCAGATCAATACATGGAGATGGGCCGGTATCGTTGAATCCGGTTCTATCGGCTCTTTCGCATTAAAGACAAATCTCATTTGCTGGGGCGTTGTACTTGTATCCTGTGCGCTGGCAGCTCTTGTTGGTTGGCTGATAGTAAACAAGTTTACAGGAAATATGTCTGAGATGCTCCGCACTATGGACGCTATCGCTGAAGAAGAGAACGGATATGAGATCCGCTTCAAGATCAAGAACAGAAAGAGTGAGCTTGGTCGTATCAAGGACGCATTCAACGATATGCTGGATGAGGTCATCATGAGCGAGGAGCGTCACCGCACCATCGCAGAGCTGTCCGACAATATGCTGTTCGAGTGGGACTTCCACAAGGAGAGTATGTATGTTTCCAAGAACACACTTGCAAAGTTTGAGATAGACACCGCAAACTCCACCCTCTCCAACGGTAGATTTATCGACGCTCTCATGAGCACGGATGACGCTGAAAAGTATAAGAGAGATATCAGCCAGCTGCTGCGTGACAAGAACGGATACAGCGCTGAATATCAGCTCAAGGCTAAGTCAGGTACAGTCATCTGGGTATCCCTTCGTGCAGTCTGCATCACAGACCGTCTTGGCGAGCCGCTGAGAGTTATCGGCGTCATGACTGATATCGACAATGAGAAGAAGATGGAGCTTCAGCTCTCCGAGCGTGCAAGCTTTGACTTCCTCTCCCAGCTGTACAACAGAAACACATTCACCAGAACACTTACTGCAGAGCTTGAGCGCCGCGGTGCTAACAAGATCGCACTTCTGTTCATCGACGTTGACGACTTTAAGTTCATCAACGACAGATATGGTCACACCATCGGTGACGAGGTCATCAAGTATGTTGCCGACACCATCCGCGTTAAGGTTGACGACAAGGGCGGCTTCGCCGGACGCTTCGGCGGCGACGAGTTCGTTCTGTGCTTCACCGATCAGGAGGATATCGAGAACATCGAGAACATCTCCATGGATATCATCAACGAGCTGTATGTCGGCTATACAACATCTGACGGCAGCATGACCATCAATGTAAAGGCAAGTATCGGTATCGCACTCTGTCCCGAGCATTCTGAGGACGTAAACGAGCTGCTGATGTTCTCCGATACAGCAATGTACTTCGTTAAGAAGAACGGTAAGACCAACTATCATATGTACTGCCCCGAAGATACAGAGTCCGGCGAGTACATCGACCCCGAGTTCTGATCGGGCTGCAGCTTACATCCTGCTTTACGCATGGTGCGGCTTCTGTCGCGTAGACGCGTCCGTGGATCGCGGCGGGTAACATCATAAATCAACTTAGGGCGGACAGAAATTGTGCGCCCTAGTGACTTTGGAGGTAACTATTTTGGCAAAGGTTATTGCTATTACCAATCAAAAAGGCGGCGTGGGCAAAACCACGACCTGCTGCGGACTTTGCGGCGGTCTGGTGCAGCGCGGCTATAAGGTGCTTGCCATCGACCTTGACCCACAGGGCAATCTCAGCTTCAGCCTTGGCGTAGAGGCAGACGATAACTTCACCGTATACGATCTGTTCAAAGGCAATTGCGGCATAAGCGACGCTATACTGACAGGCGGCGTTTGCGATGTTATACCATCCAATATTCTGCTCTCAGGCGTAGAGCTGGAGCTTACAGGAGTGGGTCGTGAGTATGTTCTTCGTGAGCAGCTCGAGGAGATCAAAGATCAATATGACTACATAATCCTCGATACTCCACCTGCATTGTCCGTTCTTACCATCAACGCCTACACAGCTTCTGACGAGCTTATCATCCCCATGCTGTGTGAGATACTCAGCCTGCAGGGTATAGCTCAGCTCAAACAGACTATCTTCGCTGTACAGCGCTACTACAACAAGGCGCTCAAGGTGCGCGGCATACTGCTCAATAAATATAATTCACGACTTACCCTGACAAAAGAGGTCGAGGAGCTTGCTCAGATGATCGCTGAACAGCTGGATACAGAGATATTCGCAAGCAGGATAAGCACCAGCGTATGTATAGCAGAGGCACCTGCACACGGCGAATCTGTCATGACCTATTCGCCTAAATCCAAGGCAGCCAAGGAGTTTGACGCTTTCATTGATGAACTTACAGGTACTAAGAAAAAAGGAAAGAAATAAATGAGTGGCAGAAAAACCGAAACCACTGAGATGGAGCTTACTCCTGCAACAGCGCCCCGAAAACGCGGAAGACCGCGTAAGGTGCCTGTGGCTGAAACGGCTGAAACAAAACCCGCTGTAACCGAGCAGCCAAAACGCCGTCAAAGCCGCACTGCTCAGAATACAGAAGAAACAAAGTCTGTAAAAAAGCCAGCCGTTACAAAATCAGAAACTGACAGCAACACAATATCCGCTCCAAAAAAACGCGGCAGACCACGCAAAGTGCCTGAGGCAGAGGCAGAAAAAACGAACACCCCTACCTCAGAACAAAAGCCTGAAGCTACGCTGAATACTCAGAAAAAAACGCGCAAGTCCACGACAAAGCAAGCCAAGCCTCAGGATGCGACCATTGGCGATATCAGCAGCAAAACGCCGCAGGTAATGCGCCTTGTTCAGCAGGGCAATGATATGGTAAACCCTACTATCATGGCAGGCAAGAGCAGCATACCACGCAAGCTCAGGGGTCTTGAGCCGCTGACAAAGATAATGAAACGTGAAGCTGAAGAGATCTTTGGTACTGACCAGGAGGATGAAACATTCAATCTCACCGCGCTTGTTATAGACGACAATGCCGCCGAGATACTCCGACGTTTTAACGCGTGCGATTGCGAGATATGCGTAGAGCAGCTGTCAAGGCTAACCGCGGATATAGTTCCTGCAAGATTTGCAAAGCTGAAAAGGCGTGCGGTCGAGCGCAACACCCCCGAAGTGGAAGAGCTGAAGGCGCCTCTTCGCAGAAGCGTTACCTCTCAAATGATACGACTGGTTATTCAGAACAAAAAGAGAAGCTATCACGATTAGTTTCAAGTTATAAAAGATCGATCCGAAGAAGTTCGTACAGCTTCTTCGGATCTTTTATTTGTTCAACAAGCTAGAACAAAACCTTGGCCAAAAATATCAGCACCAGATGCAAAGGATAAAACAGATAGAAAAACCACTTCGCAAGTACAGGATGCCTGCCCTTTTCTCCGTTGTAAAATTTACTTATAACAAAATAGGCTGCAAGGCAGGCAAGCGTCTGTATGATGAATATCGCAGCTGTCCAGCCCCAGCCCGAAAAGGCGAGAATGCCGCTGACAGTCTGCATGGTAAGCACTATACCTAAGAAAGCTAAAAAACGCTTTTTCGGATCATCCTTCAGATGATACAACACAAGCATAATAGGAATACCAAATATCATCCATTCCGAGCTGATAAGCACAGTCGCTGCATCCAGCAGAAGGATGATAATTATCCTGACGGGCTTTTTCAGCTTTGATTCTGACACCATAAGCGCAATCAGGCCTATCAGCAAGGTGAAGATAATGTTCAACGGACTGAAAAAAGACCATGTCAGCAGCGTCCCCTCATTTGCAAGAACGAAAGGTATCTGTGTTATCACCGCAAACAGCAAAAGCCGCAGGGCGTACTTTTTTCGGGAATGTGTGTATCGGAAGCCCTCTGCTATAAAGAAAAAGAATATCGGCGGCGCAAACATGGACAATTGTATCAGCAGGAATACTATTAACGGCATATCCGCATACATAGTACCCTCAGTAAGATACGAACAGAAATGTCCGATAGTCATTGGTATGATTGCAAGAAATTTAAGCATATCACGGTCTATCACCTTGTAATCTTTCTTCGTACTATCCATCTCATCCTCCTTGTTTTTAGTCGCTCATTATGATAATTATAACAGCAATACCGCAAACAGTCAATGCTATAAGAAAACGCTTCCGATACAGATATCGAAAGCGTTTTTTCTATTGATCATTCAGACGCTATGCTGTCAATGACAGACAATGCTTCTTCCTTAGCCTCTTTATCAAAATAACAAATCTGAACAGTATATATCAGCTCGTCACGCTGGAAGAAAAACTCCGAAAAGCCAAGCGTAAACTCAGGCTCTTCATCCTTCGTGTAAACCTCAAAATATGAGAGGTAGCCGTCAATACCGCCTATGTTGGTCTCCGAAAAGCTGCTGTCGCCGCCTGTCTTATAACCACTTGCAAAATAGTCAAAGATAGTGGAATCATGGACGGAGCGCGCATAATCTGCAAGCGTCACCTGCTCATCCTCGGCGCTCTCTGGCGTGATATCCTGAGAGGAGATAACGACCTGCATGGTGTTATTGCTGTTGCAGGCGCGTGCATAATATGTAAAGCCCTGCTCCTCATAGTACTCTGTCATCTCATCGAAATCCGAATAAGAATAGCCGCTGAGGGGCAGCATCTCCTCATACAAGTCTTTCCCCACAGTTACAGCCCATTCGTCAGGTACAGTTACAGATACGCTTATATCATCCAGTATAACGTTGCCGTCCTGTACAGTAACAGCGGAATTGCCGCTGCAGGCTGCAAGCAATAATGAGGCCGCACAGAAAATGCTCATCAGTATTTTTTTCATGTAATACCTCCGTTGTCGAATAGTGCGCGGATATCTTCGGGCAGCTCGGAGCGTAGTGTTATCCGCTCTCCGCTGACGGGATGCGTAAAGCTCACCTCGCCGCAATGCAATGCCTGCCGCTGTATCAGCTCAGTGTTGCCGCCGTACATATCATCACCGCACAGCGGAAAACCGATATACGCGAAATGCACGCGTATCTGATGTGTGCGCCCTGTTTTTAAGATAACACGCGCGAGCGAGTGTCCGTTTTGATGAAGCACCGTTTCATACAGCGTAAGCGCATACTGTCCGTTAGGGGTAACATTGCGGTAGATTATGCTGTCCTCTACCCTGCCTATCGGCACATCGATCTCGCCACAGCCCAGCTCTCCGTCTACCGCCGCATAGTATACCTTATCCACGCTCTTTGTCAGTCCTGCCGCCGCAAAACGGTTCTTTGCACAAACGCAAAGTCCCGATGTGTTGCGGTCGAGCCTATTGATAGCACGGAATGGTGTATCAGGAAACATCGCGCAGAACAGATTTCCAAGTGTATCGCTGCTGTGCTTTATAGAGGGATGCACCGCCATATAAGGCGGCTTGTCAAAGACGATAACATCCTCGTCCTCGTAGGCGATGCCTGCCCTGAGATCGGGATTGGGGATAAGTCCGCCGCTGTCCTCAAAAACAACGTGTATCTCGTCGCCCTCATTCACCGTATCTATGGTACGGATGATCTCGCCGCCGCGCGTTAATCCGCCCGAATGCTTGAGCTTAACGATGCTGCGGCGTGATATCCCGTTGTCCGTAAGCAGCTTCATCAACTGCTGA
>SVMQ01000038.1 GCA_015067375.1 Oscillospiraceae bacterium
CCTTATAAGCACCGCCGTTGCCGTTTACATGGTAGGAACCAAAAGCGAAGCCGTAATCCCATTCAGCACCATACAGTGTGAATATACCGTTTACATAAAGCCCTACAGAGCCTGCCTGCATAACGTCAATATTTGCATTACCCTTAACATAAATATTGCCGCTTGCACCGGAGTTCCACTGTGTAGCACCGTCGCTACCGAACCAGTTCATGTCGCCGCCTACATAAGCGCCACCGCCGAGCTGACCACCCTGCGAGCTAAGATCTCCAATAACGATGAGCTTGCCACTGAATCCGGGTGCTGTTCCGGTTTCGTGGAACATCTTTGCATCGCCGCCGATAACAACATCGCCTGTAAATTTACAGCCTGCATATATCTCAGCAGAACCCTTGATATAAGTGGTACCGCTTATCGAAACACCCTTGAGTACCGCATTGCCGTCGATGTAAACATCGCCGCCAAGCGTACCGCCAACTATTGTGGCGTTACCATGGATGACTGTAATGCCGCTGACATTCAATCCATTGGGAGCGTCAACATTTCCGCCGACATGCAGATCCTCATTGAAGTGACATACAGCATCACAATTAATGCTACCGCCAAAATAAGCGTCACCGACAACGCTGACACCGTTAAGCTGTCCGCCGCCCTGTACAAAGATATCTGTTTCCTTGCCTGTAGAGCCGATACCGCCGTTTGCATCCATAAAGTACAGCGTATCGCCTACGCACATCTGTCCTCTGCCGCTGGTCGAGCCAAGGCTATAGGACATATTTCGGTCAAGGATAAGGTTGTTACCAACTACCCATGTGATGGGCTTAGAAGCCGTGAACTGACCGTAATCATGGCTGAGCGAGCCTGCGCAGATGATATCCGACGCAATGACAGGCTCTGTACCTGCACCGCCCGCACCTGTCTTACCGAAGATGGTAGTACCAAGATCAACATACTCTGCGTCGAATACGAGCGGAGAGTCTGTTTCACTCAGAGAGTCGAGAAGTACGTCGTTAGGAAGATAACCTGTAGCAGTAAAGAACTGCTCGATAGCAGGCATCTTAGCAGGCTTACTCTCGGGAATAGAGATCTGTGCGTGAGTTGTTTCAAGTGTGCCGTTACGCGATACTGTTACCGCAATGTCATAGACGCGCAGCTTTGTGCCGCCGTCCTTTTCATCTGCCAGACGTGTTATGGTGACATCGTAACCACCGAGTATACCATCGGCAGCACCTGTTCCGTCTGCTGTAAGTGCAGCGAAGCCGTTGCCGTCTGTGGTGATGGTATTTCCGACATCAAGAGCCTTTATCTTCGTTACCAACGGCTTGGAGCTGTTGGTTCCGTCAACGATATATGCTGTAATGATATCAGAGATCGATGTTGCCGACACATAAGCCTGCTCCTGATTGAACACGGTGTACTGTGCAGTACGCGATGACATGACAGCCATATACATGGCAGTAACAAGCACAATAAGCGCCGCCATAGTGCTGACGACCATAAACAATGCGCTGCCGCAGTTGCTTATGTATTTTCTTAATGCGTGTTTCATTCTTTTACCTCCAGAAGTCGGTCACCCGACGAAACACCTTATGCAGCCTCCTGCTGCTCAAGCAGCTCGGTAGGATCCTGCATACGTTCGATAAAGAAGAAAGTAAGGCTGATATCGTAGGTTTCGAGGCAATCGGAAACGCTTACCTTATCGTCATCCTCGTCCTCGTCGTCCTCATTTTCGCCTTCCTGACCTTCGCCTTCTGCGGGAGTATCAGCAGTGTTACCACCTGCTGTGTTCTGATTCTCATCATCCTCACCGGTGTCAGCTCTGTCACCCTCGTTCTTTTTCAGCTCTTCCTTAGCGTCTTCCTTGATCTGAATATCCATTTCTTCCATGATCAGCTCGTACTTCTCGGTAACATCCTCAAAGGTAAGACCCAGAGAACCGTTATACATAAGTGCCTTTCTGATCTTCTTGCCGTCCTCTTCCTTCTCGTACGCGTTGATGTAGTCGATGAAAGCGACGATCTCCTCAGCATTGAGTGCTGTGATAGTGAATGTTGCAGTGGAAGCGCCTACTGTCTGAGCCTGAGAAAGCTGGGACATAAGTGTTGCGCGTCTTGCCTCAGCGTCGAGCTCTTCCTTTGTGGGCTGCTGACCCTGTGTAGCATAAGTCTTGAGTTCGTATGTAAGCTCAGACTCCTCAAAGAAGCTGACACTGAGTGTAGCTGTGCTTGCGGGAGATACGTTCACAGACTCAACTACAACGTTGTGATCGTTCTTCTTCGCATACTCAAGGAATGTTCTTACCTCTGCATCAAGCTCATAAGGAGTCATTTCCTCAAAGAACATATCTGCAAGGTCACGACCCTCTTCATAAGCCGCAATAACGTCATTCTTCAGACCGTCTTTAAGGTTAGACTTGTCGACCGCAGCCTGATACTCTACCTGCTTGCTTTCCAGCAGCGCCTTGTTTACACCGACCTCTTTGAACTTAGGCACGATGAAGAAAAAGATGCCAAGACCTATTATAATTGCAACGGCGATAATAAGTACACCGATTCTTTCCTGCTTACTGAGTTTCATTATTCAGTTACCTCCCCTGCATTATCACTCGGATTAAGATCGATCGTGGCATTAGCCTCGTCGCTTCCTGCCTTGATGTTCATATTGAGGCTGAACTCAAAAATGGTATCATAGGTCTTTTCGCCCTCAGTGCTCAGTACAACATACTTATTATCATCTGAACTGTTCACCTTTGTGAAGCCCGAGTAGCTTACGTTCAGGAAGTAGGGATCGCCATTCTTATCCTTTACCTCATTGATAAGCTTTTCTGCATACAGCGCAGGAATAGCAGAGGGATCGCCGTTTGCCAGACCCTTTAATGTAACGCTTACAGTATATCCGCCGATATTCACTGTTTCAATATCGAGCATGATCTTATCGCCGTCAACGATATCCTCGATCGGCTCCGCCAGCTTTGTGATGATATAGCTTGAAACCTTAGGCATATAGTTGAACAGCAGCGATGTCTGTCCTACACTATTATTATAGTTCTGGAAACCTGTAAGCATCGCCTGTCGCTGATCTACCAGTGCGATATCATTGCGAAGCGCGGGATCATCGATCTGCGCCTGAACGCCGGCGATATCATTCTGAATATTGCCGTTATACATTCCGAGAACTGCTGTGATAGCCAGGATGATAGCAGCAGCGCCAAGGCAGCTTCCGCCAAGAGCCATAAGATATCCGTTCATGCCCTTGGATTCCTTAGCGGATGTAGCCTCCAGCAGGTTGATATGCTCAAGATCCTTGTTTCTGCGGTAGATAGCACCGATAGCGTTTGCGTACTTCGTGAAGTCGATCTCCGCCATCGTGATAACAGTACTGGGAGTTGCCAGCACGAACGCAGGAATATTGAAGGAAGATACCGCATTGGAAAGCTCAATGAAGTTCTGGATGTCACCGTAGAACATGATCTCCTTGAGCGGCTTTGCACCCTTACGGCTCTTGATAAACTGGATCATTCTGAACAGGTTATCATAAACCGCTCTTGTTACATAGTCGGGAGCGTTGTCATAATCCATCGGATCGATGTTGAAGTAACGTGAGAATACGATCTGATTGTCCTCATACAGGTTCATGTTGAGGAAGTTTCTGTCCACCTGGATAAGCAGCAGAGGCATTCTGTCTGCCATCTTGGGTGTGTTCACGATAAGACGTGTAACAGAGTTGTTCGCAATGTTTACAGCCTTAAGAGAAAGTCCGATGTGAGAGAACAGTCTTACATAGCCGTCAACCAGACGCTGAGGGCAGGCAGCTGCGATAACCTTGAGCTTCTTGTTCTTCTCCTCGTCCTCTACCTCGCCTGCGATGGTGTAGGAAATGTTATACTCATTAGTAACACCCATCTCAGCCTGGATCATAGCCTCGATAGCCACTGTGTTCTTGAGGCTCTTAGGCTTGTTGATCAGCAGCTCCTTGTAAACGATGGAGCTGGATGTGATGGAAACGATAGCATCCTTTTCCTTGATCTCCTTGGACTTGATGATATCGTTCAGCTCAGCCGCAACCATGGGAACGTCAGTTATGTAACCATTGGATACCATGCCGAGTGTAAGCTCACGCATATCAGCGTCCTGCACTCTTACCTTGCTACCGCTGTGGATACCGCGTACAAGCTTTATTTGTCTGTCGGTAATATCAATTGAAATCATTTTGTCACCTCATAATATTTAATTCATGTGGAAATTACTCTGCGCTCAGCATTCCGCCGTACAGCATCGGGAAGATTGCCGCAAGCACCAGACCGATAGCGATACCCATGATGATGATCATCATAGGCTCCAGCATACCTACCAGCTTACCGATAGCGGTGTCGCCCTCTTCCTCGTAATACTCGGCAGCCTTTGCGAGGATGGTATCGAGCGTACCTGATTCCTCACCGACATAGATAATAGAGGTAAACATACCCTCGAATATCTCAGTCTTTTCAATTGCCTTGGACATACTCTCACCGAGCTTGATATTGTCAACGACCTCCTCAAACTTCTTCGTTACATAGGAGTTGCCGAGGACCGCAATGGATTTTTCGATACAATCCACCATCTGCAGACCCGAAGCGTAAAGGTTTGACATATTTCTTGCAAAACGTCCCGTGTAGATAGTAGCGACCAGCGCACCGACCTTGGGGATCTTCAGCGTCAACTCATCCATCTTCAGTCGTATAGCAGGAGTTCTTCTGCCCACCCAGAACAGGAAGATCAGCCCCACGATCGCAATTATGTAAATATACCAGTAACCCGTCAGCGATCCAGAGAATGCCATCATTCCTCGTGTAAGAGGAGTCATATCTGCAGGATCCGTCATATCCGCGAAGATAGGCAGGATGAATGTAAACATCAGCACTACTACTGCCAGAGCCAGTACCAGCAGGATGATAGGATATACCATCGCACTCTTTACCTTGTTCGCTGTCTTGTTTGCGTTAGCGAAGTGATCCGATACTCTTGTAAGGATCAGATCCAGCGTACCCGAAGCCTCACCCGCAGCTACCATGCTGACGAACAGATCGGGGAAAACACCCGGCTTTTGCGCGAGAACGTCCGAGAAAGATTTACCTTTCTGTACCTCCTCATAGATATCCAGCAGAACAGCCTTAGCCTTTTTCTTTTCCTGCTGCTCCTGCAGAATGTGAAGTGCTCTTACCAGCGAAAGACCCGCGGAAGTCATAGAAGCAAGCTGTCTACTTATAAACGATACTTCCTTTGTCTTGAACCTGTACTTGACGTCAACCGCATTGTTTGCACCGAGATCACGGTACTTTGTACAATACAGATTGCGCTCCTTCAGCTTTTGCTGAAGATCCTGATAATCCTCCGCCATTTCCTTGCCCCTGACGATCTTGCCGCTGACATCGGTGGCTTCATACGAGAATTTTTTCACGGAATAACCTCCATTCCCCTGCAATTCTATTGCACTGATTTAACGGCTGCTAAAGGGCATAGTTACCCCTATACCGTTTTTGAGTATATAAATTATACCATAATTCCGCCCTTATTTCAAGCGTTAACATCCGCTAAAAGCATAAAAACTGGTAAAAATGTAAAATTATTTATGTAGAAATTCTTAAGTTTCTTATGTGCAAATTAACTAAATGTACCATTTTGTGCGGATAAAGCCATTATTCGACCGCCGCGGTATAGTCGTACAGCTTATCTGCCACCTCTGTGATAAGGTCGCAAAGCTCCAGTTTTTTGAGCCACTTTTTCGGCAGCGCACTCTCTCCGAGATAGGCACCCATGATATTGCCGCATATCGCACCCGTGCTGTCGCTGTCGCCGTCATGATTGACAGAAAGGAGCAAGGCATTGGTAAAGTTACCGCTATGGCACAGCGCACAGTATACCGCTATAGCAAGCGCCTCCTCTGCTATCCAGCCCTCGCCAAGTCGCTGCACCGCCTCCAACGGAGGCACTGTGCCTGCGTCCAGCACACGGGCATGGTCAAGCGCGCGGTATGTTTCCATACAGCCGTCATAGCTTTTGAGGATGTACATAGCAACATCAACAGCCTCCTCGATGTCACTGCCCGCGACAAGCTCAGCGATCATCGCGCCAAGCGCGCCTGCCGCAAGATAACCCGTAGGATGCGTATGTGTTATCGCCGCAAACTCAGCTGCCATGCGGAATGCACGCTCGCTGTCACGGCAGAAGTACAGACCTGCAGGCGCCACTCTCATAACTCCGCCGCAACCCTTGCTGTTGTTGATAGCCTTGGTCAGCTTACCGTAATTGTGGTCAGCCGCCTGCTTCAATGCCGAAAGACAGGTGCTTCCGGGCGCGCGCTGACTGCACATCTCCTTGCCAAGCAGCATCGAAGGGAATTCCCCGTCCTTATCCAGCACATGAGCATACTCGCGGCTGGCGAGCATCCTTTCCTGTGTATACAGCCAGCGCTGATACGCGTAGAATACATAGGTCGTATAGCTGGAAAGCTCCTTTTTGGCTCCCAGCGCATCCGCCCACATTATTCCCTCTGCCGTAAACAGCGTCATCTGTGTGTCATCCGAGATAAGAGCGCAACCAAGACGCTTATCGACCTGCATCGCGGTGATGCCGTTTTTTCCATACTCTGCAAATATCTGCTCCTGCTTCAGAAATTCCACAGGATAGCCCAGCGCGTCGCCCAACGCTCCGCCAAGCATACAGCCCGTAAATCTCTCCGCCAGTGTGATCCCTGCCATATCATAGCTTCCTTTCCTCAACATATCTGGATATATTTTAACACACAGCGAAGGATAATGCAAGCATTTTACTATATTATTATTTTTAATAATGTATCGGTCAGCACGGCGATATATGCAAAATCAACAGAAAAACTCCGAAAAAACCTCGTTAAATGTCCCTAATAACGCTTGACAAAGGGAATCAATTCTGATATAATATCATAGTTAAGGCTTATCCACTACCTTAACTCCTTTCTCGTGCATAGGGCACGGGATATAATCCAGAAGGAGGTGCTTTATAAAATGGCAAAGATCACAGAAAAGTATGAGGCAATCATCGTTTTCTCTCTCAAGAAGGACGAGGAGCAGATCAAGGCTCTGACAGCTAAGTTTGCTGACCTTATCAAGGAAAACGGTACACTCGGCGAGATCGACGAGTGGGGCAAGAGAAAGCTCGCATACGAGATCAACTATGAGTCCGAAGGTTACTACGTTCTGTACAACTTCGAGTCCAAGCCTGATTTCCCCGCTGAGCTTGAGCGTGTTATCAACATCACTGACGGCGTTCTGCGTTCTATCGTAGTTCTCGCTCAGGGCAAGTAATTGCAGGACATCGCTGAAAAATGCTGACACGGAGGTGCTTTCATGTTTAACAAGTGCATTATGATGGGTCGAATCGTAAATGATATCGAATTCAAAACAACACCGACAGGCGTTAATGTCGCACAGTTCCGCATTGCGGTAGACAGACGCTTCCAGCAGAAGGGTGAGGAAAGAAAATCTGACTTCTTCAATATCGTCGTATGGCGTCAGCAGGCAGATTTCGTGAACCGCTACTTCTCCAAAGGTCGTATGATCATGATCGAAGGCGAGCTGAACACCAGACAGTACACCGACAAGAACGGCAACCCCAGTACATGGTACGAGATAGTTGCCGACCGCGTTAGCTTCACAGGCGAAAAGGCTCAGGGAGGCTCCTACGGAGATTCCTATGGCGCACCTGCACCGTCTGTTCCACCGCAGTATGCCGCTGCACCCGCTTCCGCACCTGCGGCAGCTCCCGCAAGCGATTTCTCCGCGGCAGAATCGGACGACGACTACCCATTCTAATCGAAACACAACCGTTTTACCTAAACTAATAAAGGAGGTTACAGTACCATGGCTGAAAAGTTTGAGAGATCCGCTCATCCCGTAAAGCGCGCAAGAAAAAAGGTTTGCCAGTTCTGCGCTGAAAAGTCCGAGTTCATCGACTACAAGGATGTAGCAAAGCTCAGAAAGTGCATGACAGAGCGTGCTAAGATTCTTCCCAGAAGAGTAACAGGCTGCTGCGCATACCACCAGAGAGAGCTTACAACAGCTATCAAGAGAGCAAGACAGGTTGCTCTTATCCCTTACACAGCTGAGTAATGAGCTAAATACAGACATCCACCCTCGCCGCAAGGCGGGGGTATTGTTTTTGCATTGATACTTGATATTGAAGGGATTTTAATATATAATAAAAACAGCTCATATCAATAACCTGCGGTTATTGCGCTGTTTTTATTGAACGGCGCCCTTGCCGCTGTCGCGTCATCGCTGCTTTGCAGCTTTCAAACACTTCGTGTTTGGGGCTTGGTTTAGATAAAAACAGCTCATATCAATAACCTGCGGTTATTGCGCTGTTTTTATTGAACAGCTGCCCTTGCCGCTATCGCGTCATCGCTGCTTTGCAGCTTTCAAACACTTCGCGTTTGGGGCTTGACGATAAAAACTATTCTATGAGGAACGGAGCTTCATTATGTCCGAGTTTGTTCATCTTCATGTCCACACAGAGTACAGCCTGCTTGACGGCGCCTGCCGCCTGAGCAGGCTGGTTCAGCGTGCAAAGGATCTGGGACAGACCGCTCTCGCAATAACCGACCACGGTGTACTGTACGGCGCCATAGAATTCTACGACGCCTGCAAGGCCGCCGGAATAAAGCCTATAATAGGCTGCGAGGTTTACGTCGCACAAGGCAGCCGCCTTGAACGTTCACGCTCCGACCGCGACCCGTATCACCTCACGCTGCTGTGCAAGAATGAGGATGGTTACAAAAACCTCTGCCGCCTTGTTTCGGACTCCTCACTGAACGGAATGAGCGGCGTACCGCGCTGCGACCTTGAAACGCTCAAACGCTTCAGCGGAGGTCTGATAGCGCTTTCGGGCTGCTCCAACGGTGAGATACCGCGCCTGCTGATGCAGGGTCGCTTTGCCGATGCCATGGAAGCCGCAAAGCGCTTCCGCGACATCTTTTCCGACGGATTCTATATCGAGATACAAAACCACGACACCGAGCAGGAGCTGCGCCTTGTTTCACAGCTCCGCCAGCTATCACAAAGCACAGGCATACCGCTTTGCCCCTCCAACGATGTGCATTATATCGAGCGCTCTGACAGCAGGACGCAGAAGATACTCTCCTGCATTGGTCTTAACAAGCGTCTGTCTGACAGCAATCCGCTGCAGCTGCCCACCGATGAATACTATTTGAAATCCTATAACGAGATGCGTATGCTGTTCACAGAGGGCGAACTCTCTAACACAGTCAGGATAGCCGAACAGTGCAACATTGAATTTGAATACGGCGTGACCAAGCTGCCGCGCTTCACCGCCGAGGGAGTGACGGACAATCCCGCCTACTTCCGCAAGCTGGTATTCAACGGTGCAAAAAAACGCTACAGCACGCTTACCGAAAGCATCACCGCACGTCTGGATCACGAGCTTGATATCATTGAAAAAATGGGCTTTGTGGATTATTTCCTCATAGTGTGGGATTTTATCCGTTATGCCAAAAAGCAGGGCATCCCCGTCGGCCCCGGAAGAGGCTCGGGCGCAGGCAGCCTGTGCGCCTACTGCATGGGTATCACTGACATCGACCCACTGCGCTACAACCTGCTTTTTGAGAGATTTTTAAATCCCGAGCGTGTAAGTATGCCCGATTTTGATATCGACTTCTGCAACGAGCGCCGGCAGGAGGTCATCGAGTATGTCCGCCGTCGCTACGGTGCAGACCATGTAGCTCAGATAATCGCTTTCGACACCATGAAAGCCAGGGGCGCACTGCGCGATGCAGCGCGGGTATTGGGCATATCCTACTCCGTAGCTGACAGCGCTGCAAAGCTTATCCCACACTTCAAGTCCACACTTGAAGAGGAAGCCAAAACAGGCGAGCTTGCAAAGCTTTGCGAAACCAACTCCGAGATACGCGCTCTTGTGAATGCTGCAAAGGAGATAGAGGGTATGCCGCGCCACGCGACCACTCACGCAGCAGGCATAGTCATCACCCGCGACGCGGCATCCGAGTATGTACCTCTCAAGACAGAGGACGGCGAAACTGTTACCCAGTATACCATGACAGCGTTGGAAAAGCTCGGACTGCTGAAGATGGACTTTCTCGGCTTGCGCAACCTCACCGTCATAAAGCGCGCCGAGGATATGATACGCGCCGAGCAACCCGATTTCAGCATCAAAGCTATAGATGAGCATGACCCCGAAGTCTACAGGATGCTCTCAGACGGACACACTACGGGAGTATTCCAGTTTGAGAGCGAGGGCATGACAAGCGTGCTGCGCAGGCTGCAGCCTGAGTCCATCGAAGACCTCACCGCCGCGCTGTCCCTTTATCGCCCGGGGCCGATGGCTTCTATCCCTACCTATATCGAAAACAAACACAAAAATCCATCTGAAATAACATACCATCATCCCCTGCTTAAAGATATACTTTCCGTAACCTACGGTTGTATAGTATATCAGGAGCAGGTAATGCAGATATGCCGCGTTATCGGCGGCTATTCCTACGGAAGAGCCGACCTCGTGCGGCGCGCTATGGCAAAGAAAAAGCACGATGTCATGAAAAAGGAGCGCAGCGCTTTTATTTACGGCACTGACTCCAACTGTGGTGCGATAGCCAACGGCGTGCCTGAAGATATTGCAGACCGCATCTTTGACGAAATGAGTACATTCGCTTCGTATGCATTCAACAAATCACACGCCGCCGCTTACGCTACCGTAGCGTATCAGACGGCATACCTGAGAAAGCACCACTACAAGCATTATATGACCGCACTCATATCAAGCGTGCTGGACTGGACTGATAAGATGGTCGAATATATCAACGACCTGTCGGATAACGGCGTAAAGCTCCTGCCGCCCGATATAAACCACAGCCAGGCTGCCTTTTCAGTAGAGGGAGAAAGCGTGCGATATGGTCTGCTCGCTGTAAAAAACCTGGGCGAGAGGTTTATTTATGGTATAATAAATGAAAGAAATAACGGAGAGTATATCTCGCTTGAAGATTTCTGCGTCAGAACAGCAGGCTTTGACAACAACCGCCGTTATCTCGACGCTCTCATACAAAGCGGCTCAATGGACAGCTTCCCTCAGAACAGGCGCCAGATGCTGCAGGTGAGCGAAAAGCTGTTGGATATGGCGGCATACGAGTACGATCGCTCCGCCAGCGGTCAGCTGGATCTGTTTGGTGAAACAGGCGGCTCCGCTGAGTTCACTTACCCTGATATAGAGGAATTCAGCCGCGGTCAGCTGCTTGCAATGGAAAAGGAAATGATAGGTCTGTATATCTCAGGCTATCCCACAGACGAGTATGTCCCCCGCGCACCCGATGACTGTATGTATATCACAGACGCGCTGCAACAGCCCGAAAACCGAACACTATCGATATTAGGCGTGCTTACCGAGAAAAAAAGTCACAACACCAAAAACGGAAAGATAATGGCTTTCACCACCTTCGAGGACTGCACTGCAGCTACAGAGTGCATAATATTCCCTGAGTTGTACGAAAAGACTGTGCGACTTCTGCAGGTCGGAGAGGTGTATCATATCCGAGGACGTATATCCAAAAAGGACGGTGCGCCTAAGCTTCTTGCTGAAGTAATAACCAGAGCAAGCGCGCTGCCCGATAAAAAGCAGCTCACACTTTATATAAACCTGCGCTCAGACGACACACAGCGCATCTCCGCGGTCAACGACCTGCTGCACCGCTACGCAGGAATGTCAAAGGTGCGTCTGTGCTTTATGGACACGCGTTCAGTCATCAGAATAAATGGGCTGCGCGGTGTCAGAATATGCACAGAATTAACTGCAAAACTCACGCAAATTTGTGGAAAAAGCAACATAATTGTAAAGTGATTTAACTAAAACCGAAAAATGACTTGACTATAAGGGGCGTTTTGTAGTAAAATATAATTTGAATAAAACCGAGTATCATACTTCGGTAACATAAATCATCTTACAGAAACGGAGAATAATGAAATGCAGAAGACAATTGGTGTTTTAACAAGCGGCGGCGACGCTCCCGGCATGAACGCTGCAGTACGCGCGGTTACAAGAACAGCTCTCGAAAAGGGCTTCAAGGTTATCGGTATCCACCGTGGCTACAACGGTCTGCTCAACGGTGATATGGCAGAAATGAACGCAAGAAGCGTATCCGACATCATCCAGAGAGGCGGTACTGAGATATTCACTGCACGCTGCAAGGAGTTCAAGGAATGGGAGTACGTTGTAAAGGCTAAGGATAACGCTCTTGCCGCTAACATGGCAGGTATCGTTGTTATCGGCGGCGATGGCTCTTTCAGAGGCGCTGCTGACCTGTCCAAGGCAGGCATCCCCTGCGTAGGTATCCCCGGCACTATCGACAACGACATCCAGTGCACAGAGTACACCATCGGCTATGATACAGCAATGAATACCGTTATGGAGCTTGTTGACAAGCTGCGTGATACCTCCCACTCCCACGAGCGCTGTGCCGTTGTTGAGGTAATGGGCAGAAATGCAGGTCACATCGCGCTCAACACAGGTATTGCCTGCGGTGCGACAGCTATCCTCGTTCCCGAGGTAGAATACGACATCAACGATGTTATCACTAAGATAAAGGAAGCTCAGGCTACAGGCAAGGAGCAGTTCATCGTCGTTGTTGCAGAGGGCGTTGGCGGCACAGAGGAGATCGCAAAGAAGATCGAAGCAGCTACAGGCATTGAGTCCCGTGCAACCATCCTCGGTCATGTACAGCGTGGCGGTTCTCCCACAGTACGC
>SVMQ01000039.1 GCA_015067375.1 Oscillospiraceae bacterium
CTTCGGACATCGCCTGCAGGGAAGGCTTGGCGCTTCCTATATCCATGTATTTATAAAGCTGGATCGAGTCGCAGTTGATTATCTCGCCATTTATACGCTTGGCGAGATAATATGCGATCAGACTACATAATCAACACTCCCGTCCCCAAAGAAAACACAGCCGTTTTTATAGGCAGCAACAACTGCACAGGCATTGACACCGAGCATCTTAAAGCTGTAATAATACAGTATATCTCAAAAGGCGTTACACTGTTCCTCTCAGGCGGAATGGGCGGCTTTGACAGGCTTTGCGCAGGCATGGTACACAGGCTCAAGGACACATACCCTCATATAAAAAGCTGTCTTGTCCTGCCGTATCTCGATTTCAAGATATTTGACAATACTCTGTTTGATTGCACCGATTTCCCCGAATGCCTTGAATCTGTACCATATCACGCGCGTATCATCCGCCGCAACCGATACATGGCAGACTGCTCCGCTTATGCGATATGCTATCTGCACAGCAGCTTCGGCGGCGCAGCAAAAACACGCTGCTATGCCGAAAAAAAGCAGCTTATTATCACCGATGTCAAAAAACTCAGCAAAGACCGACCGAGTACATAGCAATATCAGCGCGGCTGACAATATGTCAGCCGCGCCATTTTATATGACAATGCCACCGCCGCGCGGATTATTCATGCTTTTTGGTTAATACTACTGGACAAACAACTGTATTTATGCTATAATATAATATGTATATTTGTATTTATACAGAAATAAACGCTTAAAAAGAAAGGAATTACCAACATGACTATTACAAAGGATACTATCATCGGCGATATTCTCGACACCAATCCCGAGGCTGCTGCTCCCATCTTCCTCGGCATGGGTATGCACTGCTTAGGCTGCCCCAGTGCAAGAGGCGAGAGCGTTGAGCAGGCTTGCATGGTACACGGCGTTGACGCTGACGAGATCGTTGCAAAGCTCAACGAGGTAATGGGCGGCTGATTCGGTGATATCACTTGACAACAGGCTGAAAACGGCGGCGGCGATGGTGCGCGGCGGCGTCACGGTATGTGATGTCGGAACCGACCATGCGCTGCTTGCCTGCTACCTTGCAAAAAACGGCGCAAAAGAGGTCATCGCCTCCGATATCAACGACGGCCCGCTGGAATCCGCGCGCCGCACGGTTGAGCAGGAAGGCTGCACTAATGTCCGTGTGCTGAAGTCCGATGGCTTGAAGCAGATAGACTATGCGGATGATGTCATCATCTGTGGCATGGGCGGCGAGCTTATCGCTGATATAATCGCAGGCTGCCGCTTCCTGACAAAGGATACTCGTTTCATCCTGCAGCCCATGACAAAGGCTGAGATACTGCGCCGCAGGCTGTATGAGGATGGCTTTGAAATACTGGAGGAGCGCACCGCATACGACGGCAAGCGCGCCTACACAGTGATGCACGCCGCGTATACGGGAGACCGCCGCGAGGTGGACGAGATATTCGCGCTGACAGGCAAGGTCACTGACCCCAAATTTCTGCAGCGCACAGCAGAAAAGCTGCTGAAAAACGCTTCGCGCATGGATAACTCGGACAATTTCACCGAGGAAGCCGCAAAGCTTCGCAACATGGCGGAGGAAATTCTGCGAAAGGCGGAAATGCTTTCATGACAGTAAGAGAAGTTTACGACTACATAGATTCTATCGCGCCATTCAACACAGCCGTCCACGACAACGTGGGACTGCTGACAGGCAGCATGGACTTCGAGATAACGGGAATCTGCACCTGCCTTGATATCACAAACGCTATCATCGACGAGGCTGTGAAGAAAAACGCAAACCTCATAATCTCGCATCACCCTGTTATCTTCGACCCGCTTAAAAGCGTGTGTCCGCCCAGCCCTGTATATAAGCTCGTGCAGAATAACATCAGCGCCATCGCTATGCACACCAACTTCGATATGGCGGAAAACGGCGTAGGCGACGCGCTTATCGAGCTGCTCGGCTTTACCGCAACAGGCGCTGACTTAGAGCCTGTGCATCCCGACGGACTTGGCTTCGGCTCGGTGTGCGACCTTGATTTCGCATTTACGCCAAAGGCTCTCGCGGAGCATTGCAAAAATGCCCTTGACCTCGGCGGCGTGCGCTATACTCCCATCGAAAAGGAGATTAAGCGCGTGGCTGTATGCTCAGGCTCGGGCGGAAGCACGATGCACCTTGCGATAGCACGCGGCTGTGACGCACTTATTACAGGCGACATCAAGCACAACGTCTGGATAGACGCGATAAACAGCAATTTCGTGCTTATCGACGCGGGTCATTTCGGCACGGAAAAATGCTCGACCCACCGCATTGCAGCGCTGCTCAGCAAGCACTTCAAGGAAGTGCCGATATTTGCCGCTGACAACGACACAGAGCCTTGCGGCTATGTCTGATACGATACCAAATACAACAAACAGGAAGGAGTGAGCTGAGTGTCCCTTGACGGAGCGTTTCTGCATATCGTCAGAAACGAGCTTATGCCGCTTGTCGGCAGCCGTGTAGACAAAGTCTACCAGCCCTCCCGCGAGGAGATAGTGCTGTCGCTTCGCACACTGCGCGACGGCAACAAAAAGCTCATTCTCTCCGCAAACAGCATGAGCGCCAGGGTGCATCTCACCGAAGCGCAGTTTGAAAATCCACAGCAGCCGCCTATGCTTTGTATGCTTATGCGTAAGCATCTCGGCAACGGCAGGCTTATGGACATAAGGCAGGACGGACTGGAGCGCATACTTTATCTCGATTTTGAATGTACGAATGAGATAGGCGATGTCGTCACCAACACGCTTATCGCTGAGATAATGGGCCGCCACAGCAACATAATACTTGTACGCGACGGGCGCGTTATCGACAGCGTAAAGCGCATCACCGACGATATCTCATCGGTGCGCCGAATATTGCCGAATATCGTGTACGAAACTCCGCCGCGAAGCGACCGACTGAATCTGCTCGAAGTATCAGCGGACGATGTGCTCGAAGCAATAGCGGACAGCCCTGAAAGGCTCTCCAAAAAGCTTACGGCAGTGCTTGAGGGCGTTTCCCCTATATTCGCGAGAGAATGTGCATACTACTCAGCGAAGGATGTTGACGCTGTTTGCAGCGAGCTTTCCGACAGCGCACGCGACAGGCTGAGATTTATACTTAACAAGGCGAAAAAAGCGCTTGACGGCGACGCGGAATTTACAGTAGTTTCTGACCTCAACGGCAGGAAAAAGGACTTCTGCTTTATCAATATAGAGCAGTATTCCACGGGTATGCTGATATCCCACTGCGACAGTGCAAACGCACTGCTCGACGGATTCTATTCCGCGGCAGGCAAGGCAGAGCGCACCAAGCAACGCGCACATGACCTGCTGAAGCTGCTGATGAATGCCTACGAGCGCGTTTCGCGAAAGCTGGAGCTTCAGAAAAAGGAGCTTTCGGACTGCTCTGAAAGAGAGGTATTCCGAGTCTGCGGCGACCTTATCAACGCAAATATCTATCGCCTTGAAAAGGGCATGACAAAAGCAGAGCTTGAGGATTTCTACACAGGCGAAACACGCGAGATATCGCTTGATTCGCGCCTGACTCCTGCACAGAATGCCCAGAAATACTACAACGAATACCGCAAGCTTGACACAGCGGAAAAAAAGCTGACTGAGCTTATCGCAAAGGGTCAGCAGGAGCTTGTATACATCGACAGCGTTTTTGACGCAGTAAGCCGCACCGACAGCGAGGCAGACCTTGCCGAGATACGCAGAGAGCTGCGCGAGCAGGGTTATCTCAAAGGCGGCGTGCGCCCCGATGAAAAGGTGAAAAAGACCGCCGAGCCGCTGAAATACCGCTCGACCGACGGCTTTGAGATACTGGTCGGACGTAACAACGTGCAGAATGACAAGCTTACACTAAAAACCGCGAAAGCTACCGATATATGGCTGCACACCAAGGAGATAGCAGGCTCGCACGTCATCATCAGGACAGACGGCAAAGAAGCGCCCGAGCAGACCTTGTTTGAGGCAGCTCAGCTTGCAGCGTATCATTCAAAGGGCAGAGAATCATCGCAGGTACCTGTTGACTACACCGCAGTGAGATTTGTGAAGAAGCCTGCAGGCGCAAAGCCGGGAATGGTGATATTCACGAATAACAAAACGCTGTATGTCGCACCTGATGAGGAACTTGTAAACTCATTAAAAAGCAAATAAAGACCGCACGGACACGGCAAGCCGTGCCCCTACATAAATAAAATAACAATTAATAAAGGGTGGCGAGAAGTCTGCAGATACAAGGAAGCCGACCCGCAGACGTACTTTGTGTACGTCAAGCGGTCGGGTGACGCAGTAGATGCTGGCTTATCGACAGCCTGATATTCACAAAACGAAAGGACATATATTTCAATGAGAAAAGAACTTGCCAAGACCTACTCCCCTAAGGAGTTTGAAGACCGCATCTATAAAAACTGGGAGGAAAAGGGCTACTTCCACGCTGAGATAGACCCCAAGAAAAAGCCCTACACTATCGTTATCCCTCCGCCAAACATCACAGGTCAGCTGCACATGGGTCACGCACTGGACAACACCCTGCAGGATATCCTTATCCGCTGGAGAAGGATGCAGGGCTACTCCGCACTGTGGCTGCCGGGTACAGACCATGCCTCCATCGCGACTGAGGCTAAGATAGTTACCGCCATGAAAGAGGACGGCGTAACAAAGGACGACATCGGACGCGACGGCTTCCTTGAAAGAGCATGGGAATGGAAGCGCGTTTACGGCGGACGTATCGTAGAGCAGCTGAAAAAGCTCGGCTCCTCCTGCGACTGGGAGCGTGAGCGCTTCACACTGGACGACGGCTGCTCCAAGGCTGTACAGAAGGTATTCATCGACCTCTACAACAAGGGTCTTATCTACCACGGCGAGCGCATCATCAACTGGTGTCCCAACTGTAAGACCTCCATCTCCGATATCGAGTGCGAGTACGAGGAGCAGGACGGCTTCTTCTGGCACATCAACTATCCTCTTGCTGACGGCAGCGGATATCTTGAGATAGCTACAACACGTCCCGAAACACTGCTCGGCGATACAGCGGTTGCTGTTCACCCCGAGGATGAGCGCTATACTCACCTTGTAGGCAAGATGCTGAAGCTTCCTCTCACTGACAGGGAGATACCCATCGTTGCCGACGAGTATGTTGACAAGGAGTTCGGTACAGGCTGCGTTAAGATCACACCTGCACACGACCCCAACGACTTTGAGGTAGGCAAGCGCCACGACCTGCCCCTTATCCACATGATGAACGACGATGCTACCATCCGCGCCGATGTCGGCGGCAAGTACGCTGGCATGGAGCGCTACGCAGCAAGAAAGGCAATGGTTGCCGACCTTGAGGAGATGGGACTTCTCGTTAAGGTAGAGCCTCACAAGCACAACGTTGGCTGCTGCCAGCGCTGCGGCACTACCGTTGAGCCAAGAGCAAGCTATCAGTGGTTCGTTTCCATGAAGCAGCTTGCACAGCCCGCTATCGACATCGTAAAGAGCGGCGAGCTCAGATATGTTCCCAAGCGCTTTGAGAACGGCTATCTCTACTGGATGGAGAATATCCGCGACTGGTGCATCTCCCGTCAGCTCTGGTGGGGACACCGTATCCCTGCATACTACTGCCAGAATGCAGACTGCGGCAATACCGTTATCTCTCCCGAGGCAGTTTGCACCTGCCCCAAGTGCGGCGGCGCAATGAAGCAGGATGAGGACACCCTCGATACATGGTTCAGCTCCGCGCTGTGGCCCTTCTCTACACTCGGCTGGCCTGACAAGACGCCCGAGATGGACTACTTCTACCCCACTACCACACTGGTAACAGGCTACGATATCATCCCGTTCTGGGTTGCAAGAATGATATTCAGCGGCCTTGAGCATACCGGTCAGAAGCCGTTCAGCGATGTACTTATCCACGGTCTTGTACGCGACGAGCTTGGCAGAAAGATGTCCAAGTCCCTCGGCAACGGCGTTGACCCGCTGGAGATAATCGACAAGTACGGCGCTGACGCTCTGCGTCTGACACTTGTAACAGGTAATGCCCCGGGTAACGATATGCGCTGGACAGAAACAAAGGTTACAAACTCCAGAAACTTCGCAAACAAGCTCTGGAACGCATCCCGCTATATTCTGATGAACCTGCCCGAGGACTTCGACAAGGCAGTGCTTCCCGAAAACCTCCCCATCGAGGACAAGTGGGTACTCTCACTGTTCAACGATGTTGTGAAGAACGTTACAAACAACCTCGAGGCATTCGAGCTTGGTATCGCAGTACAGAACCTGACCGACTTCATCTGGGATATCTACTGCGACTGGTACATCGAGCTTACAAAGCCGAGAATTGCCGCAGGCGGCGAAACAGCCCTTGCAG
The DNA here is from genome assembly GCA_015067375.1 of Oscillospiraceae bacterium. Taxonomy (GTDB): domain Bacteria; phylum Bacillota; class Clostridia; order Oscillospirales; family Ruminococcaceae; genus CAG-115. Next base: position 6,395 of record SVMQ01000039.1, read on the forward strand.
CACAGAACGTACTGGTATTCATCATGCAGGGCATCCTTAAGCTGCTGCATCCGTTCATGCCCTACATCACCGAGGAGATCTGGGCATCCATGCCGGGCGCTGAAACAGAGAGCATCATGATCTCTGTATGGCCCGAGTACGACGAGAAGCTGCACTTCGGTGCAGAGCAGGAGGAGTTCAGCAAGATCGTTGATGTTATCAAGGCTATCCGTGTACAGCGCAACGAGCTTAACGTACCGCCTTCCAAGAAGGTAACGATGATCGTTGAAACAAAGTATGCAGAGCTGTTCAGCAGCTGCAAGGCTTTCTTCGAGAAGCTTGCAGGCGCAGGTGAGTTCAGCGTTACTGAAAGCGTTTCCGACACCGAGGGTATGATGACCGTCGTTTCCGACAGCGCAAGAGTATTCATGCCCATGGGCGAGCTTGTTGACAAGGAGAAGGAGCTTGCTCGTCTTGAAAAGGAAAAGAAGGCAGCCGAAAAGGATATCGAATTCCTGTCCAAGAAGCTGAATAACCCCGGCTTCCTTGCAAAGGCTCCCGCGCAGCAGGTAGAAAATGAGCGCGCTAAGCTTGCAAAGGCTGAGGAGAAGATGGCAAAGATCAACGAATCTATTGCAGGTCTGAAGTAACTCTTATAACGACGAAACAGCCGTAGGTGGGATATCAGTCCCACCGTGACACGGCATAGAAAGGAGCTATTATGGCTGACCTTACATTGGTGGTGCTTGCCGCAGGCATGGGCTCACGCTTCGGTGACAGGATAAAGCAGCTGGAGCCGCTTGGCCCCTCAGGCGAGCTTCTGATTGACTACTCCATTTACGACGCGATCAAAGCAGGCTTCGGCAGAGTAGTATTCATCATCCGCAAGGATATCGAGCATCTTTTCAAAAGCACGATAGGCGAGCGCACTTCGGAGCATATCAAGGTTGAATATGTTTACCAGTCACCTGATAAGCTGCCCTGCCGCAGCGGTGATTTCCCCGACCGCACTAAGCCATGGGGAACAGCGCACGCGCTGTGGTGCTGCAAGGATAAGCTTGACGGCCCGTTTGCCGTGATAAATGCGGATGATTTCTATGGCCGCGACGCATTCCTTCGTCTTGGCGGATTTCTGTCGAACTTCGATGCGGATGGCTGCTCCGTCGGCTTTATGCTTAAAAATACACTGTCCGATTTCGGCAGCGTAAACAGAGGTATATGCAAGACGAACGATATGGGACTGCTGTGCAGTGTCGAGGAAACACGCGGAATAAAACGCAACGCTGACGGTACCGTTACAGGCACATATAAGGGCAAAGAGCGCACGCTCAGCGAGTACGATACCGTATCCATGAGTATGTGGGGCTTTGGCGCGGACTTTATGCAGCGCCTTGAAACGCGTCTGTGCGAGTTTCTTGAAAGCCTTGAAGCAAACGAGCCAAAGGCAGAGCTTACCATCGCTGACGCAGTTGACGCCGAGATACGTCACAACGGCTATACCATGAGAAACCTCACCACCGACAGCAAGTGGTTCGGAATAACCTATGCCGCCGATGTTGAGCAGGCAAAGCTTACTCTGATAGACAATGCAAAAAGCGGAGTATACACTGATCCGCTTTGGTAAATACCCGATACCTGTTAAAACCCCAAAACTGACAGCAATTGGAGTGAAATTATGATTATTGTACCGGTTGACAATCTAAGAGAAGGCATGGTGCTTGCGAAGGATGTTGCTACCACATCAGCGACGGATTATCGCACACTGTTGACGCGCGGAACATTCCTTACCGGAGAAATGATAACCATGCTTAGCCGCAAGGGTATCAAGTCCGTTAATATAATCGGAGACGAGCAGCAAGCTATCATAGCCGATTCGATGCCCTCCGCGCCCGCACGGGTCCATGTTGCTGCTGGAAAAGAAGAGCCGTCAGCGGCAGTTAATATCCCACAGCCCCAGTATGAGCCTGTTTCTGTTGCCGAGGAGATAAAGAATCAGCACATCGGCAGAGCATTGGCTGAGTTGAATACCATCTTCGAGGAAAACGGAGAGGTCAAGGAGCTTTCTCAGGATGCCGTTAAGAAAGTCAATGATATCGCGGATGATATCCTTGTGGATATCGGCAACGATTCCACCTACCTCGGAAACCAGATGATCGCGCTGCAAAACTATGATGACTACACCTACAAGCACTGTCTGCGCGTTGCCATGCTGTCAACAAGCGTAGCAGGAGAGCTTGGATTGTCCAAGGAAGAGACCAAGGACGTCATCGTATCTGCACTGCTCCACGATATAGGAAAATCCAATATCGACCATGATATCATAATAAAGCCCAGCAAGCTGACTGATGCGGAATTTGCCGAGATCAAACGTCACCCATACATCGGCTACAATATTCTCAAAAACAGCGGCGAGGGCGTATATAGCGGAAATGTCCTGTCAGGCGTGCTATTCCATCAGGAAAAATACGACGGAAGCGGATATCCTACAGGTATCAAGGGCAAGGAGATACCGCTGATCGCAAGGATAATAACAGTGTGCGATGTTTTTGACGCACTTACATCTAACCGCCCTTACAGAAAGCCGTGGTCAGTGGCAGAGGCGGAGGAATATATCCTCGGCAGCTGCGGATCGCACTTTGATTTTGATGTCACATCTGCATTTCTGCGTGCTTTCAATCCCTACCCCGTCGGCACTATGGTAAGTCTGTCAGACGGCAGACACGCTATCGTTATCCAGACCAATCAGAACGTGCTGCGTCCCATCGTCCGTATTCAGGGACAGAACAGCGCGGAGGAGATCGACCTCAGCAGTGATTTCAGATTCCTGTCAGTAATGATAACGGGCATTTACGGCGGCACTTATCCTACCTATGGATGATGCGGCGCTCTCTCTAATACAACAAAACGGCGCATATCGTATGTGATATGCGCCGTTATATTATTGCTTTTTTAGCTTTGCCTTTTTAATGACCTTCTGACGCGAGAATTCTTCGCGCTCCTTTTCCTCAAGCGCATTGGTGATAAAACGCACTGTACTCTCAAACTTTGGTATCATAATGTTTTTGAGCGCATTTGCGCGCTTCTGCGTCTTTTTGATAGCTATAGCAAGGCGATAGATGCTGTTCTCTATCTCTGCAAGCTTCACGGTGATCTCCTTTGCCTTGTTGAAGCTGATATACGCCACATCAAAGCTGGAATTGGTACGGTACATTCCGTACTCAGGTGCGCCATTGGTCATGTCAGCGGAAAGCGTTGGAAGCTCCACGCCCATTACACTGCGCACATTGAGCGTCAGCGATTCTTCGACGGGGAATGTCTTTGCCAGCTCGCTGACCGAGCCCATGGACAGGTTTGCACGCTGCAGCGCTTTATAGGCTGACGCATAGGTGTCGTCTATGATACCGCGCAATGCCTTCGCCTCATCGGTAAGCTCCACCATCTCGCGGATAAGTATGTTGCGCTTTCTGTCCATCAGCTCATAACCCATATGAGCCTGTCTTAGCGAGCGCTTCGCCTTTATCAGATTACCTTTGGTAGGGAATATCTGCTCTGCCAAATCTTCTCCGCTCCTTTCGGTGGAATGTGGTAATTAATTCTTGTTGAATTTAGCTGCTCTTGCCGAATTGTACTTCTCCGCAAGCAGCTTCTCGTCGATACGGTCAAGCTCGCTTCTCGGGAGCGTACACAACAGATCCCAGCCAAGCTCCAGCGTTTCATCCATCGTGCGGTTTTCGTCAAAGCCCTGCTTCAGGAAGTTATCCTCAAACAGTCGTCCGAATGCCATATATGCGCGGTCGCTCTCCGAAAGCTCCTCCTCGCCGATTACAGAGGCAAGAGAACGCGCGTCCTGCACTCTCGCGTAAGCTGCAAAGAGCTGGTTCGCTACCGCTGAATGGTCGGCTCTGGTGTAGCCCTCGCCGATACCGTCCTTCATAAGACGCGACAGCGACAGCAGCACGGACAGACCCGGATATACACCGCGCTGGTCAAGGTCACGGTCGAATACTATCTGACCCTCTGTGATATATGCAGTAAGGTCAGGGATAGGATGCGTGATATCATCATTTGGCATTGTTAGGATAGGTATCTGTGTAACAGAGCCTGTGCTGCCCTCTATGACACCTGCACGTTCGTACAGCGACGCAAGGTTGGAATACAGATAACCCGGATAACCCTTTCTGCCTGGGATCTCGCCCTTGGAAGAGGAGAACTCACGCAGCGCCTCCGCATAGGATGTCATATCCGTCATGATGACGAGGATATGCATATTCTTCTCGAATGCAAGATATTCCGCCGCTGTAAGCGCACACATCGGGGTAAGTATACGCTCAATGATAGGATCATTGGAGAGGTTGAGGAACATCGCAACGCGCTCTATCGCGCCGTTTTCCTCGAACGAACGGCGGAAGTAATCCGCAACGTCGTTCTGCACGCCCATTGCTGCAAATACAACAGCAAACTCCGCGCCGCTCTCCTCCGCTATCTTCGCCTGCTTTACTATCTGCACGGCAAGCTTGTTGTGGGACAGACCCGAGCCTGAGAATATCGGCAGCTTCTGTCCGCGGATGAGCGTCATAAGTGCGTCGATGGAAGATATACCTGTGTGGATATAGTTTCGTGGATACTGTCGTGCAACAGGATTCAGCGCCTGTCCGTTAACGTCGCCCATCTTTTCGGGGAAAACAGGGCCAAGTCCGTCGATAGGTCTGCCGGCGCCATTGAACACGCGTCCGAGCATTTCTGTCGCAAGCGGAATCTCCAGCGGCTTGCCCGAGAAGCTCGTTCTTGTATTGCCCAGAGAAATACCGTTCGTTCCCTCAAACACCTGCAGGATAACACGGTCGCCTTCCATCTCAACGACTCTGCCGATGCGCTCTGTTCCGTCGTTCAGACGGATAGTGGCGATCTCGTCGAATGATGCGCCCGAAACTCCCTCAAGAGCGACCAGAGGGCCGTTTATATCCTTAAGCCCCATGTATTGTAAGCTCATAATCTACTCCTTTGCCCTCAGACGGAAAGCTTTGCAAATGCCTCGTCCATTTCAGCGAGGTACTGCTCAAACATTTCGGGTCTGTCGTTGGGGATATCATATTTCATCTTGATAAGCTTCTCAAAGAAGCCAAGCGCCATTATCTCCGAGATAGGCACGCCGCCCTTAATAGCGACCAATGCGCTGCTGTAAAGCTTAGATATCGCCTTCATCATCAGCAGCTGCTTTTCAAGCGGAACATAGGTATCATCCTTATGGTAAGCATTCTGCTGCAGGAAGCCTACGCGAACCACCTTTGCAATCTCTATAGCAAGCTTCTGATCGTCAGGAAGGACATCCGCACCGATGAGCTTTACGATCTCCATCAGCTTGTTTTCTTCCTGAAGGATGTTGGACATCTCGCGGCGCAGCATCATAAAGTCGCTGCCCACATTGTCGATATAGTAGTCCGAAAGCTCGTCGATATACTCGCTGTAGCTGTTGTTCCAGTCGATAGCGGGATAGTGTCTTGCATAAGCAAGCGACTTATCCAGCGCCCAGAAGCAGCGCACAAAGCGCTTGGTATTCTGCGTTACAGGCTCAGAGAAGTCAGAACCCTGCGGCGATACCGCGCCGATAATGGTAACGCTGCCATCCTCGCCGCAAAGCGTTTCGGCATAGCCTGCGCGCTCATAGAAGTCCGAAAGACGCGACGGGAGATAAGCAGGGAAGCCCTCCTCGGCAGGCATCTCCTCAAGTCTGCCTGATATCTCACGGAGAGCCTCAGCCCAGCGCGATGTAGAGTCCGCCATGATAGCGATATGGTAGCCCATGTCGCGGTAGTACTCAGCAAGCGTGATACCCGTATAGATGGAAGCCTCACGCGCCGCAACAGGCATATTTGACGTATTGGCAATAAGCACTGTTCTGTCAGTCAGAGGTCTGCCCGACTTAGGGTCGATAAGCTCTGAGAATTCTTCAAGCACCTGCGTCATCTCGTTGCCGCGCTCACCGCAGCCGATATACACGATGATATCCGCGTCGCACCACTTTGCAAGCTGGTGCTGGGTCATGGTCTTGCCTGTACCGAAGCCACCGGGAATTGCCGCTGTACCGCCCTTTGCGATGGGGCAGATAGTGTCGATAACGCGCTGTCCCGTAATGAGCGGTCTGTTGACAGGCATACGTCTTGCGACAGGTCTGCTCTTCTTGATAGCCCACTTCTGCACCATTGTCAGCGGTGTCTCGTCGCCGCTGTCAGTGGTCAGCCTGATGATCACGTCGTTTACGCGGTGCATTC
>SVMQ01000040.1 GCA_015067375.1 Oscillospiraceae bacterium
CAAAAGCAATCCCGACTATCTCTTTGAACACCGTCCCGAATGTACCACAGGCGGCTACGGCGAGCGCGATGACCGTGACAACCGCTTCTGGGCAGCCGCGGAGCTGTACGCGCTGACGGGCAATGAAAACTACCATGATGACATGACAGGATGGGAGCGCGAGAGCATACGCGGAGCATCCCTCGGCTATGCGCAGGTGGACGGACTGGGCATGGCGGCGTATATCCTCAGCGGAAAAGGCTCGCAGCAGCGATGTGAGAAGTACGCACAGCTTTTCGACGAACGCGCCGCGGAATATGCGCAAAGGGCGGAGGAATGCGGCTACGGCTGCTCGCTGAAAGAACACGAATACAGCTGGGGCAGCAATATGCGCGTGCTGACTAACGCTATGACGATGCTGCTTGCCGACCGCTTTAACGTCACGCATAAATATGACGGCTATGCCGCTTCGCAGATACACTATCTTCTCGGCAGAAATCCGCTCGGCATCAGCTATGTCAGCGGCATCGGTGAGCGCCGCATAAACTATCCGCATCTGCGCCCCGCACACGCCGACGGCATCGAGGAGTGCATCCCCGGTATGGTAAGCGGCGGCCCGAATAAATATCTCGGTGACCCTGACGCAAAGCTGCTTATCTCTGAGGGTACGCCCGCAATGAGATGCTTTGCGGATGATTTCAGATGCTATTCCCTCAACGAGATAACGATATACTGGAACTCCCCTGCCGTGTTCGTGCTTGCATATCTGAGTTCTGACAGCTACTGACAGTTTTCAGCGGTAAACATTGACAAGGACACTCTTTTATGCTATACTGAAATAGTATAATTTTAATTAGGATGTGAAACAAGTGGCAGATGTTTTTATAAGCCATAGTTCGATAGATCACGTCGTGGCAGAGCAGCTTTGCGCAAACCTTGAAGCAAACGGAATAAGCTGCTGGATGGCGCCCCGTGATATAAAGCCGGGAGAAGAATGGGCGCGCGCAATAAACAACGCGATAACCGCCGCAAGCGTGTTCATCGTGATATACAGCGCTAATTCCTGTCAGTCCACACAGGTGCCTAAGGAGATAGGTCTCGCAGGCGCAAGGAATATCTATATCGTTCCCTACAAGATAGACAATACTCCGCTTACGGGCGAGTTTGAGTATTACCTGCTCGGCTCGCACTGGATAACCGCGGACATCGACAAAAACGATTTCAAGATCAACGAGCTGTACAACACGATATTCCCACTGATAAGAAAATCGCATGATATCAACGACTGCGGCACTACATTCATAAATCAGCTGCATATCGACACGGTGAATACTACTGCGGCACCGCAGCCACAGCCGCCTAAAAAGAAAAAGAGCATGATACCGCTGGTGGCTATCCTTTCGGCGCTCGTGCTGGTGGTTGGCGTTGGCATAGGCTTTGTCGCATCAAGGCTGTCGTCAAACGATAACGATAATGACGATGACCGCAGACATTCCTACAGCGAGGATGACGATGACGACGAGCGCAGCAGCCGCGACGAGGACGAGGAGGACGATAACGATATCACAGCATCCGCTTCGTCGTCGCATAGCAGCGACTACACTTCCTCCGACAGCAGCACCGAGTATGTCGTGGGCGACATCTGGGACGGCTCGTCCGATACTTCATGGTATGATGAGGATGCGATCAGCTTTGAGATCTACACAGCCGAGCAGCTTGCAGGTCTGGCAAAGCTGGTGTCCTCGGGATACGATATGGAGGGCAAGACGTTCAGTCTGGCGGCGGATATCTACCTGAACGACACCACCAACTACGAAAACTGGCTGGAGCAGCCACCAGACAAGACATGGACTCCGATAGGAAACATCGGCATGGGCGACTCCTACTATCCGTTCAGCGGTACATTCTACGGCAACGGTTATTCCATCCACGGAATATACGCCAAAACACAAAGGAGCGCTGGTCTGTTCAGCTATCTCAGCAAGGGTCATGTTTCGGGCGTGATAATCGAGGAAAGCTGCATCATTGCCCAGAGTACCGAAAACCCGACTTTTGCAGGCGCTGTTGCAGGCGCTTCCTGTGACTCGGTGATAGAGTGCTGCGAAAACCGCTCCAACATACACTCGCTTGCAAGCGAAGAATATATCAACGGCGACGAAGCAGCCTATGCAGGCGGTATCACAGGTATACAGTTCTCCTCGGAAAACTTCGACTCCAAAATGGACGAATGTCGCATCAGCAGCTGCATAAACTCGGGCGAGATCTACTCCAGAGGCTACACCTACAGCCTCAGCGGCGGCGTGGTCGGTCTTGCAGAATTCGGCATCATAGAAAACTCGCTGAACACGAGCTACTATTCCGCATACAGCTACAACGATCCCTGCGTCGGAGATATAGCAGGCGGTATAAGCTACTGCAGCGTCAACAACTGCTATTTCCGAAGCGACTCCGAAGAGGACGTGGGCATCGGTCTTGTAGTTGACGAGGCATTCCCCGACACGACGATAAAAATAAGCACCGATACCTATGTGACCCCTGAATTCGTTCAGCGGCTAGGCGACGATTTCATTTATATTTCGGGTGAATATGCAGGACCGTATCTTGCAATTGAAAACTGACCTATAAACACAACAAGGAGGATACTATGATGACTTTTTCCAAAAAGCTTATTGCGGGCTGCCTTTGTGCATCTATGCTGTTCAGCATAACTGCCTGCAGCGAGGGCGGCAGCGACACTGACGCCAACAGCAGCAACGGCAGCTCATCTGCCGCACAGACCAGCGCGACCGAAAACACCACCGCGATCGCTACGACCGACCCCGACGCCAACGCTTCCACCGATCAGGAAGTCAAGGACATGGACGTAAGCACCTACACCCCCAGCGGTGAAGCGGGCGTTGTAAAGTACCTCGGCTACTACGATATCACAGTAGACCAGAAGGGCGAGCAGCAGGTAAAGATCTTTGAGTCCGACACCTACGGCGGCGATATCCAGTGGATATCCGCCTCTTTCGGTGACGGCTATTTCGACAAGCTGGCTACCCTTATCGCGGCTGACGATTCCCCCGACCTGCTGACATTCGAGCCGCAGGCGTTCCCCTACGGCGTAAGCAAGAATATGTATGAGCCGCTGGATGATATGCTGGATATGGATGATCCTCTGTGGGCTGAGATGCGCGATCTTATCAAGTCCTACGAATATCAGGGCAAGCACTACTACTTCCCTCACAGGATAGTTACATGGTATGCGCTGGAATACAACCGCAAGACTATCGCTGATGCAGGCCTTGAGGATCCCTATGACCTGTACAGAGCAGGCAACTGGACATGGGACACATGGCGACAGCTCATGATAGATTTCTGTAACCAGTCCGAAGATCACATCGGCTTCTATGCAACCGACGCTACCATCAACGCATTCGTCAGCACGACTGGCGTTGTAGTTGTTGACTATCTCCCCGGCGGCGGCGCACAGAACAACCTGCACCACGCTGACGTAACAAGAGCGGTAGAGTACCTTGCCGAGATGGGCAGAAGCGGTCTGCTCTATCCTGAAAGCCACCCCCACGGCGACTGGGTATCTCCTCAGGTGTTCGCCACAACCTCTGACAAGATACTGTTCCTCGGTCTTGAGCCTGAGTGGACATACATCGCTGCCACCGAGAACATCCAGAATGCTACAGGTGTAGAAAACGATATATTCGATACGATATCTGATTTCGCATTCGTTCCCTATCCCCGTGACCCCGACGCTGACGCTTATTATCAGGGATCCAGCTGCTTCGGCTATATGATACCCAAGGGTGCAAAGAACGTTGAAGGCTCAATTGAGTTCATCATGTGCAACCGTCTGTATGAGACCGACGAGGCTATCCAGGCACAGATCAGAAAGGATCACGTTGATCCCGAGAAGGTCACCTATACAGCAGGTAAGTATCTTGGTATGCAGAAGTGGCAGATGAAGTGGGATCCCGAGGTATACGATCTCTGGAGAGAGATGTGCGATCCCAACAACTTCGAGTTCGTTTACGAGGATCTGTACGGCTTCGGCACAGATATGCAGGGCTTCATCGGACAGTCCATCATCGACTGCACATTCGGCTCTGAATCGTGGACACAGGTCTGCGAGGAGGTATCTCCCCTTGTTCAGGCTAAGGTAGATGAGCTTGGCGTTTAAACGTATATGACCAAAACCGCCCCGTGCGTTCCGTTTCGGATGCACAGGGCGGTATTTTTATAAGGTTCAGAGGTGACCTATACTCAGTCTGCCGCCTTGAAATTGTACAGCGGCTTTATCACCTTGACGATCTCAGCGGTGGGCGTGATGTTCTTCACGATGTCCTCCATGCTCTTGTATGCCATGGGACACTCGTCGATGGTGGACTTGTGTACGGATGTGGTGTAGATGCCCTCCATGCTCTGCTGAAACTCCTCAACGGTGAACCTCTCCTGTGCAGCTGTGCGGCTGAACAGTCTGCCTGCACCGTGGGGTGCGGAGCAATTCCACTCGGGGTTACCCTTGCCGACGCAGATAAGACTTCCGTCGCGCATATTGATGGGTATGAGCAGGCGCTCGCCCTTTTTCGCTGACACCGCGCCCTTGCGCACGATGTTGCTTTCAAGGTCGATGTAGTTATGCACGGTCTCAAAATACGGGAACTCCGACAGCGCCCGTCCAAGCGCCTTTTCCGCTATCAGCGACGCGATAGTTACACGGTTCAGCCGCGCGTATTCCTGACATATCCCCATATCATGCAGGTACATATCACGATACTCGCCCGTAAGATAGCAAAGCTCGCGCGGTATAAGACATTCTTTTGCTACAAAGCCCTTGTGCAGCTGCTTTAGCGCCGCCTGAATCTCGCTCTTTCTTCCCTCTGCCTTGTACTGAGCGATAAGCTTCGCCTGCATCGCGTAAAGCACATCCCTGCCACAATGAAGCTCGTGTGCAAGATTCTGATAGTAGTCCGCGACCTGCTTTCCGAGATTGCGGCTGCCTGTGTGGATGACAAGGTACTTGCTGCCCTCGTCGTCTATGTCTATCTCGATGAAGTGGTTGCCGCCGCCGAGCGTGCCTATGCTTCGCTCGAGGCGCTTTGCATCATTGAGATGACGGTAGCAGTGAAGCTCTGTAAGCTGCGGATAACGCACTATCCTGCCCTCGTGTACGTTCTTTCCTGCAGGGACATACTTTCTTATTGCCTTGTCGAGCTGCTCGAAGTCTATATCGAGCTTTCCAAGCTCCACCGTCAGCATTCCGCAGCCGATGTCAACTCCCACGATATTGGGTATGACCATCTCACCGAGGTCTGCCGTAAATCCGATAACACAGCCCTTTCCTGCATGGACATCGGGCATGATGCGTATCCTGCTGCCCTTTGCAAAGGGCTGGCTGCAAAGCAGCTTTATCTGCTCCGCAGCGGAGTCCTCGATGATGTCGGTGTATATAACGGCGGTGCTGTACTCGCCTTTTATGGTATTCATGTTCATTCTCCTTTCACACCGCCGCTGTCATGCGGCGGTCATTTTTCCGCAAGTATCGTGCTGAGCTGGGACAGCAGACCTTTGCCCGACTCCACCGAGATGCTTCCCACGTTTTCGCAGATGCGCTCGATGTACTCAAGCTCCTTGAGCTTGTAGAGGGTCTTGTTCTCGTCCATCAGCTTCGCGGTGTTGAGCAGCGAGCGTGTGGAGGCGACCTCCTCGCGCCTTGTAATGACATTCGCCTGCGCACGCTTTTCAGCGGCGAGGACGGTGTTCATTATGCTGCTTATCTCACCGGGCAGGATGATGTCGCGGATGCCTGCGTCGATGACCTCCATGTAAAGGCGCGAAGCCTTTTCACGAAGGATCTCGGCAGTTTCCTTTGACAATCTCTCGCGGTCCTCCAGCAGCTCATCCATCCTGTATCTGCCTGCAAGCTCACGCAGGGTAAGCTGTGCCGCAGTATACAGCTGCTTGCTGCTGTCGTCGATCTCCTCTGCGATCTTTACGCAGTCGGTGATCCTGTAGGTCAGAACAAAGGTGATGCGAAGCTCCACCTTGTCCTTGGTCAGCACGGACTGACCGTTGACCTCCATGGAACGCTGACGCGTATCGAACGAGCAGCAGGAAACAACGGTGTTGTTCTTCCAGAAGTGATATGTACCTGGCTCAAGCACACGAACCATTTTCTGGTCGTAGTAAAGCAGACCCTTTTCGTGGTCATACACATGGTATGTACTGTAAAGGCTGCGGTCAATGAGCGGGATGATATACCTGGGAATGTCCTCACCGAACTCAGGCTCAGTGATGTCAACGATGCTGAACTCGTGCTTGTCGCTCACCGCCCAGAACGCGTGCGTTCCTGCTTTCAGCGCATCGCAGAACACTCCGTTGACATAGTGCAGTGCAAGCTGCTGATCCTTCACCTGCACCACAGCAAGCTGTGCCACAGCGTCAGCATCCTTTGCAAGCACCTTGTACTCAGCGTCACTCACAGGCGCAGCGACATCGCACACCTGCACGCTCCTGCCGCCGAAAAGGCGGTATTTTCCTGCACCGAGGAGCTTCTCGTATCTTCCGTTTCTGAAGAGCAGGCCTCTCTGATCTTCGTTGATTATGATAGTTGTCATGTCAGTTACCTCCAATGTCAAGTAATAGAATGTTATATGTAACCCTTTCGGGGAAACTGTCGCGACCTCACCCGACAAGCTGTCGCGGCGGTGGGGTTAAGCGCTCGTTATGCGGGATCGGAAGCACTCTGAGAGCGTTGCTCTGAGCTTTTCGGATGCGGCAGCGGAACGCGGTATCCTCCCTCCGACAGGCGGCAGTCTGTCTGCTCTTCCGAGTGCGCGTGCAAGCACGCGCTGCTCGGAAAAACGGGGATCAGTCTTTTTCCTTGTGCTTTTGTAATATACAAATCATCCCTAACCAAGGCAGACCATTGGTCTGAGCAGGATTTGAACCTGCATTTTCCGAGGGGATCGCTCCCCGACGTGCAGTGCCTGCCTCCTCTGATACGGTAACGGTACACCGTCCGCAGCCCGACGCTCCAATACGTCGTCGGCGACCCTGCAATAGGTATTCTACAACAAACCGCAGGAAAAGTCACGGAAAAAAAGTTGCGAGAACGCAAAAAGCCCGAAAAACTTTCGCTCCTCGGGCAGGATATTCTCATTCGTGTGCGGTGAACATCGGCTGAAGCTGCACTCCGTCCAATGCCGCAATGATGGTCTGTGGGATGAGCGTGAGGTCAGCAAGCATCGAAAACGGCTTATTCACGCTGTCATCCTGATAGGTCGGCACAAAATAGAAGTTCTTGTAGTTGCGAAGCGTGCCGATATTCTTCGCCGCGCCCGAAAGCGCGTCGTTTGTGGAGACCGCGATGATAACAGGTCTGCTGTTGCGCAGGTGGCTCTTGACCGCCATGCACACGGGACTGTCCACGATACCCAGCGCGACCTTTGCAAGAGTATTGCCCGTGCAGGGCGCTACCACAAGCACATCGAACATCTTCTTCGGGCCTATCGGCTCGGCTGTAGTTATCTCATGTATGATCTCGTTTCCCGTGATGCGGCGAAGCCTTTCAATATGCTCAGCAGCCTTGCCGAAGCGCGTGTCCAGTGAATATGCATTGTAGGACATTATGGGTGTGACGACGCATCCCAGTGCCACCAGACGCTCTATCTGCACGAACACCTTTTCAAAGGTGCAGAAGGAGCCGCAGATGCACACCCCCACTCTCAGACCCGAAAGTCTGTCAGTTATATTCATATATACCATCCGCTCGGAGCTTTTCCTGAGCGGAATACCCTCCTTTCGTGACAATGTATGTCAGGCGGCGAAAAGCTGTATTCATGCCTTTGCAAGTATCACCTCAGCGATAGCCTCGCCTGCTGTCTTTGGCGAGTGCTTACCGGGCAGACCAGAGGCAAATACATAATGCACGCCGTATTTCTCGGCATAGCGCTCGTCGGGCAGCGGCGACTTCGTGGCAAGCTCCATAAACAGCGTACACGGCTGCATCGAACGGAAATGCTCCTCGCTGAACAATTGCGCAGGCACTGTGTTTATAACGATATCAGCATCCTCGCACAGCTTTCTCAACGCGGTAAGATCAGCAGACCTGCAATACTCTACGGCTGCCTTTGCACGCTGCTGTGCGCTTCTCGCGCAGATGCACACCTCGCTGCCAAAGGCCCTCAGCAGCCGCGCGGTCAGCAGCGCTATCCTGCCGCCGCCCGTTATCACTACCCTTGCGCCGCACAGCGAAAATTCGGTATTCTGTATAAGCAGCGCCACTGCTGCCTCCGCGGTAAGAGCAGCATTCTTCAGCGTCAGCGGCTCATCCGCGAAGTAGTCCACCAGCCGCAGACCGCTGCTCCCGCACAGCTTGACAAGCTCAGGGGAGCTGCCGCCCGAAAATACCGTGCCGCCTTCCTCTGCATACTGAACTATCAGCGAAAGCGGCATATCCACCTCGGACATGGGCGCGTTGATGCTTCCATTCTTCATAAAGGGCAGCGGCAGCACGATATTGCCGTATCGTCCCTCGGGTGCAGGCAGGTCGCCCAGTCCCATGGCGCTCACAGTGCGTCGCCGCAGGATAGCACGGGCAGTGTAAATACTGCGGCGGTCGCCGCCAAGGAATAAAAATCTGTTGTCCATATCCTACCTCCGTCGATAGCTCCTGCGGTGCGTTGTTCCTCCGCCTGTGATATTTTATGTTCATCATCCCAAAACGGTGATAAAAAAGCCTGAGAGGAAACACCTCTCAGGCACCAGACCGTCGAAAAAGTCCTTACGGACTTTTCCGCCGAAGCATCCGCCCTGCGCGCGTAAGGAATAAGGCGTAGCCGTTTCCAGTACACTGGTGCGGATAGAAGTTATTTTTCCGACGCGCATGTCGTCGGAAAAATTGAACACAAATGCCCGCTTCGCGGGCAAAAACTAGGTTTTTCGACAAGCTGAAGCCTGAGAGGAAACACCTCTCAGGCACATAAAACATATTCCTGCATCATCTCAGACCCATGCTGTGCTGACGTTCAAGGCGCTGACGTATGCCCTCAACAAAGCTGTCGGGCGCGGTGACCCTTATCATCGGGCCGAATGACAGCAGCCTTATCACAAGCTCCGTTTCGTCGCTCTTGCTGTAAGTGAGCCTGAGCCTGTATCTTCCCTCGGAAAGCCGCTCAGTTTCCTTTTCAAAGTGCGCAAAATGCAGCATAGCACGCTCCAGCGCGTTGCGCTCGTCGATAAGCTCCGCTTCGATGCAGCAGGCAGGGTCGTTCGTTCCACCATGTCCTACGCGGCAGTCCTGCAGCGCGGATACGCTTTCTATGCCCGCAAGATTCAGCACACCGATATTGCGGCAGCCCTCTACCCTGACCCTGAACTTGTCGTCCTTTTCGGAGTATTCCAGCTTCAGCGGACGGCATCTGAAGCTGCGTAGATTTCCTTTTGTGCTGTTATACACTATCGCTGTGCTGCTGCCGCATTTTACTGCTTCGAGAAGTGTGCGGAATACATCTATATAGTGTTCATCCTCATAAGGGTCACCGTCCGCGTATTTGTCGAATACCACGATGTCATCAGCGGTGAAAAGCGGCTGCACATCACCCAGAAAGCTCCAGTCAAGCCCGAACAGCTTCATCCTCGGATCAAGCGAAACTGCTTTGAGCCAGCGGCGCTGCATCAGCGTCAGCGGCATCTCAGGCTCGTTTCTCAGCGGCGTGGTCATGTCGGGATGCAGCAGCTGCCACTCTCCGCTCCTGAGTGCAGGGATGATGCTGAGAAAGCTCTCCGAAAACGCCGCTTCGTCGCACACAGACTTCATATCGCGCTCGTTCAGCTCGCCGCGCACTGCCCTGCGCAGTATCTCTGCTACCGCATTGTAATATGCGCTGTATATCTCATGGAACAGCATCCTCGTCACCACCTATCCCATACATATCGTACATCTTGTTTATATCCTCACGAAGCCGGTTTTCAAGCGTTCTGTCTGAAAAGTCAAGCTGAATTATCCTGCCGATAAAGGTGCGTATCCACGGTATCAGCTCGCCCGGATCCTTCACATCCGCAGCGAACCGCGCGGTATGCTCATCCACGCGCTCCACGCTGCCGCAGCGCTTTTCGCGCAGCATACGGCGGTAGATGTACTCCTCGTTATCACCGATGAAAACGGTAAACTCAACGTGTTCAGCAGGACTGTCATCGCCGCAGGATACGCCCCACATACGCTGCTGCATATCGTCCAGCACGCCGCGAAGCTCGTCAAATCGCGGACACGCCTCGCCCTTTTCGCACTTGACCACGCTTTCGATATAGTCCAGTCGGTATGCCTTTATCCTGTGCAGCTCAAAGCTGTAAGCCATGACCCAGCGCCTGCCATTCTGCACGCTTACGAATATTTTAAGCGGCAGCAGCCGCCATGTGTGCTGAATACCGTTCCTTGCAGAACGATGCTCCACCGTAACGATGCGCTTTTCGGATATCGCGCACAGCAGCTCGTACAGCACCTCACTGTCAAGCGTGTGCGTTATGTAGTGATGCTTGAACTCAAACACTCCGCTTCGGCGCACCTTGTCACAGACAAAGCTGCCTATCGCTCCGCAGACTCCTGTTTCCGAAAAGAACTCCAGTGCATCGGCATACGCGGAGAGATCGTGCTGTGCCGCTCTGAGATAGCGCACCACCCTGCCCTGCTTCTCGATCCTGACGATGCCGAGCTTTTCATATTCCGCAAGCTTTTTGCGCACTCCCGACTCGTCATACTGCATAGGCTGCTCAAAGCCTGCCGAATAGCTTTCGAGGCTTTCTATTATCTCGGTCAGCGTCATCGGCGCATCCTCTGAGAGTATGTCAAGCAGCATAAAATGCAACGTGATGTCCCTTGCGGTAAAGCTGCAGGCTTTCAGCAGCCTGAAAAGCGGATCGCTGCCGCCGCTCCTGCTGTCGATGGACAGATACACGCGCTTGCCGCTTGCATTACGCGCGGAGGAAGTGTACTGACCGAGTATGCTCTCCAGTCTGCGCCGTTCATTGTCGTAGGAGCGCGCACTCTTCGCTGAGAACTCCTCACGCGTGCGGAAGCCGTAGACATAGAACTCCCTCATATAGCCGCGTATGCGCTCAAAGCTCTTTACAAGCTCGCTGTATGCCATAGTACACCTCCTCATGATATGCTTTGTTCATTATACAACATTTGCCGCATAAAAGCAATACGCCCCGACCTCTGCCGCTGCAAAAGTCGGGGCGCTGATATCATGGATATTATCAATAATTCTCCGCGTTGATCTCGAAGTAGCTCTGAGGATGTGCACAGGTGGGGCAGATCTCGGGTGCATTAGTGCCTACCACGATATGACCACAGTTGCGGCACTCCCATACCTTGACCTCGCTCTTTGCAAATACCTCCTGCATCTCAACGTTCTTCAGCAGTGCGCGGTAACGCTCCTCGTGATGCTTCTCGATAGCAGCAACAAGGCGGAACTTCTTTGCAAGCTCAGCAAAGCCCTCTGCCTCGGCGGTCTTGGCGAACTCCTCGTACATATCAGTCCACTCGTAGTTCTCGCCGTCAGCAGCTGCAGCAAGGTTCTCAGCAGTGCTGCCGATACCGTTAAGCTCCTTGAACCACATCTTTGCGTGCTCTTTCTCGTTTTCGGCAGTCTTGAGGAACAGCGCTGCGATCTGCTCAAAGCCCTCCTTCTTTGCCTTGGACGCAAAGTAGGTATACTTGTTTCTTGCCTGAGATTCGCCTGCAAAAGCAGCTTCAAGATTCTTCTCAGTCTGAGTGCCTGCGTACTTGTTCTTGGGCGCGCCCTCAACAAGCTCAAGCTTATCGCCTGTCACGCCGCAAACGGGACATACAGCCTCTTCGCCCTCAGCGACCTCAAAAACAGCTCCGCATACCAGACACTTATACTTCTTCATAATAGACCATCCTTTCATAACATCAAATATATGACGCCTATGTAAAAATTAGGCTTGATTCAAGTATAACATAACTGATAAAAGAAGTAAAGGGGTAAAGTAAATATTTGTTCAACATTCACAAAAGCTTGCTTTTCCTTGACAAATACAAATATTTCTGCTAAAATACTAAATGATGCAAAACAAATGTTTCAGAAAAGAGGAAAAATATGCCACCAAAGCCAAAATTCACGCGTGAACAGATAGTCGATGCAGCACTCAGGATTGCTGCAGAACGAGGAATGAAAGCACTCACATCAAGAGAGCTTGGCGCACAGCTCGGAAGCTCTGCAAGACCTATATTCACCATATTCAACAGCATGGACGAGGTATGCGCAGAGGTGCGCAAGGCAGCTCTTACGAAATTTGACGAGTATGCAAAAAAAGCCGAGAGCTTCACGCCTGTATTCAAGCAGATAGGGCTGCAGTGGATATTATTTGCCTCTGAGCAGCCGAAGCTTTTCCGCCTGCTTTATATGAGCGAAAATGCACAGGCACAGACCTTCGAGGATATATTTGAAACGCTCGGAGATACCGCGGTGCGCTGCATTGATGTCATACAGCAGGACTACGCGCTGACAAAGGATGACGCCATGCTGCTTTTCAAGCACACATGGGTGTACACCTACGGAGTATGCGCGCTTATCTCAACGGGCAACTGCCACTTCACTCCCGACGAGATACAGGATAT
>SVMQ01000041.1 GCA_015067375.1 Oscillospiraceae bacterium
GAGCATATTGTCATCCATCTTTTCATCAGCAGCGAACGAAATCACGATGGTGTTGAGATCTCCTGTAAGGCTGGTACCTGTTGTAACGATGGGGTTAGGTGTACCAAGCTCCTTTACGGTGCTTGCAATGGCATTGGTGTCTACCTCGCCTGTGTAGGTGTAGGTTACCATGGTACCGCCCTTGAAGCGGATATCCACCTCGGGAACGAGGATGAATGAGAATACAACAGTAAGAATGATAAGTGAAGCGGAAATTATCGCAAACACCTTTGTCTTCTTTACATAATCTATATTGAACTTTGTTTTAAGTTCAATAGCATTTACAGTGTCCTTACCCTCTTCTGCGGAAGCAATAGCAGCAGCGCTCTTTCCGCCGCCATACAGCCAGGGCTTTCTGAACATTTTGAACTTTGACAGCGCTGTTACCATGAGTCTTGTAGCCCAGCAAGCCATTACGAAGTTCATTATTACACCGACGAGCAGTGTGTAGCCGAAAGAGTAGATCGTACCGTCGGTGGTAACACCAAACCATGTGCCGAATATTGCCATTAGGATAACAGCAACGATGATGATGGTAAGGTTAGAGTCGAGGATAGCGGCAAAACCACGCTCGAAACCGTTCTTGATAGCGCCGTCGATAGTTCTGCCTGCCTTAAGCTCTTCACGGATACGCTCGTTGGATACAACGTTTGCGTCAACACCCATACCGATCGACAGGATGATACCTGCGATACCGGGGAGTGTAAGAGAAGCCGAGTCGTTAAAGCTGAAATAGCCTGTGATAGCTGCAAACATACCGGCGATCTGACCGATAAGAGCAATAACCGCAACGAAGCCGGGCAGACGATAGTAAGCGATCATAAATACCGCGATAACAGCAAATGCGATAACACCCGCTATTGCCATGGCGTCACGCGCACCCATACCAAGGATAGGCGAGATGGTGGACAGGTTCTTTACTTCCAGCTTAAAGGGGAGCGAACCGCCGTTTATCTTGTTTGCCAGCTCCTCGGCAGGCTCTCTCTCTGCATATTCGGGAGAAGTGATCTGCGCGGTGTTGCCTGTGATCTGCTGATTAACGTTCGGCGCGGAGATGCAGATGTCATCCATCCAGATAGAGATGGTATCACCGACAAGTCTGCCTGTTGCCTCGGAAAAGGCAGTAGCGCCTGCAGATGTAAGCTCAAGACCTACATAATAGGAAACACTTTCAGGGTCATAACCGACATAAGCCTCAGCTACGTCAGTACCCTGCAGGATGATGTTCTCGGTTTGACCTGTGGGAAGACCGTTCTCATCGACGTTATAGCTCTCACGGAAAGTGAGCATCGCGGTCTCACCGATCTCCTTTACAGCAGCCTCGGGATCGAAAGATGCATCATCCGCCTGCCAGGGGAAGCGAACTATGATGGTCTTTGTGGTGTTGTCAACATACACCTCATAGTCGTTGATACTCTTGTCGATAAGTCGTGTTTCGATGATGGATTTAGCGGCGGAGAGGTCAGCTTCTGTGATGTCGTTTGCCGCGAGATAATCTTCGGGCGCGCCGAACGATACGTTGACACCGCCTCGGATATCGATTCCCCATCTTATATCGTCAATGCCCCAGATGATATGCTTTTCAGTATCGCCGTAACGGGTGCTGACACCCATTGTGGTGGTGATAGTGAAAACCATGATAAGGATAAAGACGATAAAGAAAACGGGTCTTGTGATTCTTAATTTCAATTGTTTCACTCCGTTTCAATTTTATCGGCGGTATACCGCCATATTTAATAATGGACGGGGCTTGTCCTAAAAAAAGGGAACAAAACCTCAGTCTATACCAATTATCTATTATAATATATTATTTCAAATTAGTCAATACCAAAACCACTGTAAAACTTGAAATTTCACAAAAAATCCTCTGTAATGGGCAGAAATAAAGGTCTTTATCGTATCTCGGCAATGCCGCCATTGGCTTCAAGCTCTTTTCTGATCTGTACGGCTTGTTCGAGGGTCGCGCCCTTTATCACCCACTGGGGCAGCTCTTCCACGATATCCTTTGCCAGCGCCAGACCGTAGCCTGTTATCTCTCTTACCGCCTTTATCATCCTGATCTTACATTCGTCGGGACAGGACAGCAGGACGACCTCGCAGCCTTTGACAGCTTCAAGCTCTGGTCTGACATAGCGCACACGCACCCAGCTGCCGTTTTCATCCTTTGTATCTGTAAATCCGTCTATAGCTTTGCCGTTGGAATACATTCCGCGGAATATACTTCCGTCCTTGTGATATTTCGTGCCCATGCCGTTTAGTTTGTCATTTATCCAGTTGCCCTCATAGCGTGTGCCGTCAGCTTCGGTCAGCGTACCATCGCCCTCGCGCTTTCCGTTGAGGAAGCTGCCATCGTAAATTATTCCGTTGGGGTAGGTAAATCTGCCCTGTCCGCCGAATTTGCCATTGATGAAATCTCCGACGTAATGCTCGCCTGACTTGTATATAAACTCGCCAAAGCCGTGCATCAGTCCGTTGTGCCATTCACCTTTGTAGATGTTGCCGCTTTTGAAGTACATCGTACCCCTGCCCTCTCGGATGCCGTTTACAAGTTCGCCTTCGTAGCGGTCTGCAGAGATGGCATCTTTTTTTGTGCCGCCCTTTTTGAATAATCCTTTAAGCTTATCAAACATAATAATGCTCCCTAGTAGTCGTTTTCACCTATTTTAACATGGCACAGCAGCGGTGTCAAGCGGCATAGCATAGTTGAGGAAAAACCAAACAGTAGGTGATATGAAAAGTATATGATTATCATCAACGCAAGGTATTTTGATCAATTGTATTGATAGCGGTGGATTTATATGTAATTTACGCTTGCAAATCAGAATGAAACGTGCTATAATATAAAGTGCGACACAACTGAATATATCCTTTAGGCGAAGTATACACTTTTACTATGGTAAAAGTGCATGCTCTTTTTCGTATGCTTTTCTTAAAGGATTCGGAAGTTGTGTCGCAGCAATCGGAGCTTTGCATTTTTCGGTGCGTAGCTTCGGCTGCGCACTTTTTTATTACGGAGGAAAAGATATGAAAAAGTTTTTGAGTGTTGTGCTTGCTGCCTTTGTTTTGTTTAGCCTTGGCGGTTGTGGTAAACACGAGGACAGTACAGAAGATAACGATGATACAGCCCATGACATCGTTACACTGGACGCGTCCTCAACTACGCAGATTGGGACAGAACAAGCCGACAATGGCGGCAGTATGGTAATGGCAGGCTCTGAGGGCAGTGCTTCGCAGCAGGGCAGCGGAGATACCGCTGACAGTAAAATGCAAGAGGTTGCTATACCTGAAGAAAAGCGAATTCTTGGAAAGGGAAAGCTGTACGCAAATTATTGGTGTTTATCTGTTGAAGGAATGGACTATTTATATAATATCACGGATGGTACGCTTCGAGAAAGCCAATGGATAGATCTTGAAAATGTCAGCGGTTCGACTTATTATGATACAAGCACAAAACGTCTCGTTGACATTGCGACAGGAAAAGAGATATGTCAGCTTGATGAAGAAACATTCTTAATTCCATGCGAAAATAAGGAAAGCAGATATTTCCCTGATGGAAAGGCATTGGCGTTTAAGATAGAAAAAGGATTTTCGGGCGATACATATTATATGGGATATCTAAATGTCAATGGCGAATGGGATGTTCCGATGACAACGGAATTTCCCGCGTTGAAGTGTGATGGAGCTGATAAAATCAAAGATAAACTTTCGGATTGGTATGGCGATCAAGCAAATATTGGAACGTTTACTTATTTTGATGGTATGTATGGAGTACAGCTTGGTGATTATTATTTCTTTGATGAAAATGCAGCGTATTCAATGAGCAGCAGTTATGGAGAATATACGGATTATTTAACCGCTTGTGCAGGAAAATGCAGCGATGGTATTATTTACGGCTATATCCGCCCAAACAACGGAGAAGCTACAGATTTGTTTATATATGATTGTGATACGCAGGAATACGATATCACGTCACTGACTGATGTTGGCATATCAACAGTTATGAACAGAATAGACATCAACTTTTACGATGAATATATAGGCATATATTATTATGTGTATTCCGGTGCTTCAAATCAGGATTATAACTATATAAAGCTTGATTATGACTTCAATGTAATTGAGCAGTATGATATGACGCAGTGCTCAGATATAGAGCAATTTGAGGCATCCGATAAAGCAGTAGCATTTTTCGGCGCTAACAAATCAGGAGATCATTATCTGTGCCTTATGAATCCCGATGGAAGCTTTGCGTTCGACCCAATAAAGACAGAAGATCGCTTGCTTATTGAGGGTATAGAACTGCATATCAATAATGATATGTTTATCTGTTACCATAGCAAGGCTGACAAGACTTATATCTATAGCTTTGTTACAAATCAGCTGACAGTATTTGACAGTGTTTCGGGTAAGCGTGTTGTCAATCATGATCCCGTATCTGGAATGATAGTTGTCCATGATCAGAATGCTAACGATGGTTTAGGTAATTACTATCTCGCTGATTCTGCCGCACCCAATGATTTGATAGTTCCCTTTGAAGCATAATAACAAGCAAAAAGCGTATGTATGATTGCATACGCTTTTGCTTGTTATTTATTCCTTTGGTTACACTCTTTTGACCAATTAAGCACTTGACTTTTATTATAAATAGTAGTACAATATAAGGCATACCGCAAAAACAGCGGCGAGGAAGCAGCGGCTGCGGCACACCTGTATGTGTGCGGACTGTTGCGGACAGACCATAACTGTTGTGTGGTAAAAAATAATTTTTGAACGGCGGGGCGTTTGTTCAGCCCTGTTAGGAAAGGATGTTCACAATGATCAAAGTAACACTGGCAAACGGCGAAGTAAAGGAATTCGAAGCAGGACTTCTTGCATTTGATGTGGCAAGAGAAACAGGCGACGCAAAGACAGCGTGCCTTGCAGAGATCGATGGAAATGTATGCGATCTTCGCACAACTATCGACAAGGACTGCACCGTAAAGTTCCTCACATTCGAGGATGAGCAGGGCAAGCGCTGCTTCAACCACACTGCTTCCCACATTCTGGCTCAGGCTGTAAAGCGCCTGTACCCCAACACAAAGCTGGCTATCGGTCCGGCTATCGACAATGGTTTTTACTACGATTTCGATTTTGAGGAGCCTATCAATGCAGACGCTCTTCCCAAGATCGAGGCTGAGATGAAGAAGATCGTCAAGGAAGCCATCAGACTTGAGCAGTTCACCATGGCTCCCGACGAGGCTATAAAGTATCTTGAAGAGCAGGGCGAGATCTACAAGGTAGAGCTTTGCAAGGAGCACGCTGACAAGGGCGAGCCTATCTCGTTCTTCAGACAGGGCGATTTCACTGATCTGTGCGCAGGCCCTCACATGATGAGCACATCTCCCATCAAGGCATACAAGCTCACTTCCGCTACAGGCGCATACTGGCGCGGCAGCGAGAAGAACAAGATGCTGACAAGGATTTATGGTACCGCATTTCCCACAAAGGACGCCCTCAACGAGTACCTGACTGCTGTAGAAGAAGCAAAGAAGCGCGATCACAACAAGATCGGACGCGAGCTTGAGTACTTCACAACAGTTGACTGCATCGGTCAGGGTCTGCCTGTATTGCTGCCCAAGGGCTCAAAGGTCGTTCAGATCCTTCAGCGCTGGGTAGAGGATACGGAGTACAAGCGCGGCTGTCTGCTGACAAAAACTCCCCTCATGGCAAAGAGAGATCTGTACAAGATCAGTGGCCACTGGGATCATTATCTTGACGGTATGTTCATTCTGGGCGATCCCTATGATGAAACAAAGGAATGCTTCGCAATGCGTCCTATGACCTGTCCGTTCCAGTATCAGGTGTTCCTGAACAGACAGCGCAGCTACCGTGATCTTCCCATGCGACTGACGGAAACATCCACGCTGTTCAGAAACGAGGACAGCGGTGAGATGCACGGCCTTATCAGAGTAAGACAGTTCACGATCTCCGAGGGTCACTACATCCTCCGCCCCGAGCAGCTTGAGGAGGAGTTCAAGGAGTGTCTGGAGCTTGCAAAGTACTGCCTCGATACAGTAGGTCTGCTGGAGGACTGCACATTCCGCTTCTCGCAGTGGGATCCTGCTAACCCCAAGAACAAGTACGAGGGAACAGCGGAGCAGTGGGAAACCGCTCAGGCTACGATGAAGACTATCCTGGACAACCTTGGAGTTGAGTATTCTATTGGCATTGACGAGGCTGCATTCTATGGCCCCAAGCTGGATATCCAGTACAAGAATGTATTCGGCAAGGAAGATACACTCGTCACTATTCAGATAGATATGCTGCTGGCTGAAAAGTTCGGTATGGAGTATGTAGATGTTGACGGCACAAAGAAGCGCCCCTACATCATCCACCGCACATCGCTGGGCTGCTACGAGAGAACACTGGCTTATCTGCTGGAGAAGTACGCAGGCGCACTGCCGTTGTGGATGTCGCCTGAGCAGGTACGCATTCTGCCCATCACAGACCGCGCGAAGGAATATGCAGAGGGCATCTCTGACAAGCTGGAGAGCATGGGCATCCGCACATCTGTTGACAACAGAAACGAGAAGATCGGCTGGAAGATACGTCAGGCTCAGATCGAGAAGATACCTTACTTCTTTATCGTTGGTGATAATGAGGTCGAGGCAAACAGCGTAGCGCTGCGCTCCAGAAAGGACGGCGACCTCGGTGTATCTCCGCTTGACGAGGTAATTGCAAAGATCATCAAGGAAAATGCCGAGAAGGCTAGATAACACGACAGAAAGGTGAATAACGATATGGCAAATCAGTTCACACAGCACGAGCTGAAGAATTTCAACAAGGCGCTTGAGGAAAAGATCACTGCTGCCGTAGGCGACCAGAGCAAGTGGAAGGATGTTCTTCCCGAGCTTATGGGTGCAGAGGTGTTCGTAGTGGCACAGGTTTCTGACAAGACAGATGACAAGGGCAACAGACTGCTCAATCTGCTTACAATGACCAATAAGGACGGACAGACAGCTGTTCCCTTCTTCACATCTCCCCAGAGGATGTCCGTTCTTGCGACACCCCAGAGAAAGCAGATCAACTGCATGAAGATGAACACTGTAAAGCTGTTTCAGGCTATCAAGGGAAAGATCGCACTGCTCAATCCCGGCTCGCCCGATTGCGCAAGGATGTTCTCTCCGTTTGAGACCAACCTGCTCGTAATGGAGAATCTCGACAAGCTTCCTAAGACAGAGGCTCCTGCAGCTCCCGCAGAGAATACCGAGGAATGATATCGACAGCCGCAGAGCATACGCTTTGCGGCTGAATCATATACAGAATGCGAGGGAATATTATGAAAAAGATCGCTGCCGTGATACTTGCGGCTGTATGCGCGATATCTGCAGGCGGATGCTCTGCCAAAAAGGAGAGAGAGCAGGGCAAGATCTACACAGCCAAAGTTGGCGAGGTGCAGGAGAACACCTACTTTTCTACCGTTGTAAACAGCGTAAGATTCTCTGAGTCAGAGGGCGGATATGTTCCGAATGAGGGCAATGAATTTGTATGCGTGGATCTGACGGTAGAGAACATTACCGAAACGGCAATTCCCATGGGATGCTACGATTTCTATATAAGATGGGGAGAGGGCGCATCCGAGCGTGATAAGGCGGTTTATGAGGATGGACTGGCATGGGATATGTACGATCTGGAGTTTTTGCTTGATGCGGGCAGAAGCTATACGGCAACGTTGTATTTCGCTGTGCCTGTAGGCAAGCGCGATGCGCTGCAGCTGGTATATGAGGAGTATTTCGACGATGATTTTGTGGGATGCACTTATGTTGTAGAGCTGACGTGATATCAAGATATAAAGATGAGGGAGCATTTCACTGAGATGCTCCCTCGTTATTATGTGGTTGTTATTAATAGCCCTCAGGCATTTCGGCAGGAGGATCGTTCTGCAATGCAGCTTCTGCCGCCTGACCGTTTTCGTGAACGATGATGTACAGATAACCGTCGTCTGTTTTGCCCATGACCGCTCCTGCAGCGGAGGCTTCCTGTTCGGGGTAGAATGCGGCACCGTTCTTGATGTATTCAAAATGCGCATCAAACTGCTCCTGAAGCTCAGCTTCCCTGCCTGTGTCAGGCTTGCAGATGATTATTTCGTTCAGATCCGCACTTATAAGCGGCGTGGATATATAGTAGTCCGTGCAAAGGCTCGGGTCGATAGAGGTCATCATCAAAGTGGTTTCTATATCGGGCATTTCCATCATAGGCGGCCACTCGATTACAGAGTAAGCGTTTGCTGCCATCTGACGAGCATTGAACTTTGATGTTTGCTCGGGCGCAATGCCGACCTCTACACGATAGGAGTTGGAGCAGTTTTCGTCCAGTATATCGAAGTATTCAAACACAACGGGAACGCCTGTGGGTACCATAAAGTAGATCGTGCCGTAGAGAGAGCCTCCTGCTTTGAGGTCATCGTGTGCAGTGATATCTGTGATGCTGCCGTGATCAATGGAACTGATCCACTCTTCTGCGTTGTTGCCGCATAACACATTGAAGTAATAAGAGCCTGCAGCGATATCAGTTGCGGCGGTGCTGTCGAGCGTAACATCAACACCAAGGAAAGCATATCCGTTTTCGGCATACTCTCCGTTGATTTCGTGTTTAAAGAATGCGTCGTTTACTGTCAGGTCAAATTTGCCTGTGGTCTGTTTTGTACCTATGGGTGCATAGTTTATCGTGCTTTCAAAGGAAGCGTTGCTGTCATTTTCAGGCTCTTCCATGTACTCAGGCTCCATAAGCTCCACGGAGTAAGTAGCGCCTGTAGTGTCATCGTCATAGATAACGACGTATTCAAAGTACATCTTGTCAGCGTCTGCAGGTACGTCAAAGAACACGTTTCCTTCAACCGATGCCTGTGAATCAAGATCCAGCTCATAGGGGTAGTTGTTGAAGCCGAAATCATTCTGTTCAATGGCATGAACACATTCCTCGTCGCTGTTTCCCCAACGTAGGGTAAAGTCGTATGTGCCGACATTGATGATCTCTGTCGAAGTGTTCAGGACTTCTACGTTGACGCAGAGGAATGCATGATCGGGATCTTCAGGAACGTAGTTGCTGACTGTGGAAAGCTTGTTTGCGCTGTTTACAGTCATGGTGAAGAACTCGGTGGGGATGCTTTCACCGACAGCGCCGATGTATGAGTTGTCGTAGCGCGAGTTTTTGCCGCGGTCAGCTTCGCTGGTGTCGCTGGAGGTCAGGACATCCTCGGCTGTTTCATCGCGAACCTTATCATTGCGATCCTTGTCGTCGCGGTCGTCCTCTTCAACTGTTTCGGTATCTTTGTCGTTTTTGTCGTCGGAGCAGGCAGAAAAAGTCAACATCATGGACGCTGCCAGCAGCACAGAAAAAAATCTTTTCATATTTATCGCCTTTCGTTATGTAATAGCAATGCCCGAAGTTAGATACTTTGGCATAATAACATTATATATTGTATCACAATAGCGCGATTTTGGCTATATAATAATTCGACAAAATCCACGGTGATACGGCAGTGGTCAGTGGAATTTTGCACAAACAAAAAAGCGACGGTACAGACCGTCGCTCAATGCAGCCGAAGCTATAAGTATCAGCCCTCTACAGGAGCGCCAACGGGGCAGGAACCTGCGCAAGCGCCGCAGTCGATGCAAGCGTCAGCGTCGATAACGTACTTGCCGTCACCCTCAGAGATAGCACCTACGGGGCAATCACCTGCGCAAGCGCCGCAAGCGATGCACTCATCGTTAATTACATAAGCCATTTTACTATACCTCCTAAATTAGTTAAGGGAAGCTATTTACTTCCTACAGATATATTGTATCATATTTTCAGAAAAAATCAAGTGACTAATTTTACAAATAAAAATCGAAATTATGTGAAATACAGACAAAGGCATGACTAACTCGCTTTATCGAGGTGAAGTAAGTTTAAACTCACAGGCTGTGCGGTCTTACAAGAGTTTTACAGGGTCGGCAGAGCGGAAGTCGGAATGGCGTGTTTTTGTTAACTTTAGCTAATTTTTGCGCTTTAGTGTAACCGATCGGGTCGCTGGGTCGTGTTACAGGTGAAAGCGCTTTTAAAGGAGTTGCAAGATGCAGAATGATATATTTACCGAATATGTCAGAAAATACTCTGATATGGTATACAGGATAGCATACAGCTATACGCGAAGTCACCCCGACAGCGAGGACATAATGCAGGATACGCTTTTAAAGCTTTATCAGTGCGACAAACGTTTCAGGGATGACGAGCACATAAAGGCATGGCTCATCCGCGTTGCGATAAACAAGGCGAAGGATATGCTCAGATCTGTCAGATCCAAGACGGCTGAGGCGCTTGACGAGAGCATAAGCGCGCCTGCTGCCGACCATGAGCTTGACCGCGCCATGGCGAGCCTCAGCGAGGATTACAGGGCGGTCGTGTACCTGCACTATTACGAGGGCTATGACGTTAAAGAGATAGCAAAGCTAATGCGTATCACGGAATCCAACGTGAAGATACGTCTGAAACGCGCCCGCGACAAGCTCAGAGATTTTATGACAAACGCTTGAAAGGAAATGATACTATGGATAAGATAAAATGTTATTTCGACAACATCTCTCCCGAAAAAAGCCCCGAGCAGATAGCACAGAATGTGATAAGCAATGCTGAGAGCAGCGCAAGAAAACGCAGCTTCAGACCGCTCACTGCTGTTGCGGCGGCAGCGGCAGTCATGGCGGTGGGCGTGACTGCTGCGGCTGCTACGGGTCTGCTGAACATCAACGATATCTTCGGCGGCAGGATATCCGCACAGGACGAGGTGCTTGCAGGGGAACTTGTGATAGCAGCCGAGGATTTCACATGGTCGGTCTCCGACGATGATTATATGATAGAGCTGAAAGGCGTTACAGGCTCAAAGTCGGATATGCTGCTTGTCTACGAGATAAAGCGCACAGACGGCAAGCCTGTCACGGACTATATGACGAATGTTCCTGAGGACGGTGCGCTGGTCGGCTTTGTTGAAGTTGGTTTTTCAGATGAAAGCACTTTTTCTAAAGCAATGGATGATAATCAATATGCCGTCAACGAGCATGGTAATATTGAGATCTACAACCGAATAATTACAAATGGAGATCTTAGCGGACAACAGTATAGTGTAAATGGTGTAAATCTTTATCCCTATCATGAGCTGTGGGATTTTCTGCAGCAGCAGAACGACAGGATATTTATGTGGGACCATCGCAGCGATGAGCATCCAATAGGCTTTTATAGTTATAATTCTTTCAAAGAAAACAAACCCTTAGATATTGCGCTGAACGATGAGCACATAATCGGGCTGGAGCTTACCTGGAGCATAGATTTTACCTTCTCGCCATCCAACACAGCTACATTGAGCAAAACTATCAAAGACACCGACAATACGATCAATATAGATCGCCGGAACACCTACTCTCGAATCGTGGATACATTGGATTGTAAGATAATACAGAATCATTTCAGCTGTGTCGGCGGTTGGATCGAGCTTGAATATTCCGGTGAACCCAAAGTAGGTGATTTTGAAAACTATAACGAGATATATCTGATAACAGAGGACAAAACACCAATTCCATGCACATTCGTGAGTCGTGGTTACAGCACCCTTTATGTTAACGGCGCCGTAACAACGATCGATTTCGAGATCCGCTACAGCGATACCGTCGAAGGTCCCATCACCGCAATAGACATCTCAGAGATCGAAGCCATATCCATCAACGGCGAGATATTCCCCCTCGCATAACAGTACAGCCTCCGCTTGCATACAGCGGAGGCTGAAATTTTAGTTATCCTCAAGATTTTTGAGCGCTTTAAGCTCATCGCGGCTAAGACGTACCTGCCCGTCCTTGATGACCTTGACCTCGTCCTTTTTGATAACAAGCGGAACATCAGGCTTTTTGTCGAGCTTTATCTTAAGCACGCCTGTCAGCAGGTTCACTTCCTCGACATGACCTCTGCCCTCTTCTGTTTCGACGTAAGCGCCGACCTTGGGAGTGGTGCGCAGAAGATCATCGTAGGCATTCTGTTCATATTTAAGGCAGCACATCAACCTGCCGCAGGTTCCCGATATCTTTGTCGGATTGAGCGACAGCGACTGCTCCTTTGCCATCTTGATAGAAACAGGCTGAAAATCGCCGAGGAAGCTGGAGCAGCAGAAAGGTCTGCCGCAGATACCCAGACCACCGAGCATCTTTGCCTCGTCGCGCACACCGATCTGGCGCAGCTCGATGCGAGTGCGGTAGATAGCGGCAAGGTCTTTGACCAGCTCGCGGAAGTCCACTCTGCCGTCAGAGGTAAAGTAGAACAGTATCTTGCTTCCGTCGAATGTGCAGTCGATATCTATGGGCTTCATGTCAAGCTTGTGCAGAGCGATCTTCTCTGCAAACACCTGCATGATCTCCTTTTCCTTTTTGCGGTTTTCGTGAAGCTGCTTTACATCCTCGGGGGTCGCCTTG
>SVMQ01000042.1 GCA_015067375.1 Oscillospiraceae bacterium
TAAGAAAGGCTTCCGTCTGCTTCCTGCGCTTTCAGCAGTGACAGGAAAAAAATACGACAAGTACGAGCGGTATATGGAATGTGGCGATTGCAGCACGATAAGCATTCGGCGCACTGACGGCGAGCCGTTCACCATAAATATGGACGGAGATCTGATATACAATGTCAGCGACTGCAAGGCGGAGATAGTCCGTAAGGGGCTGCGCCTGGTCGTTCCCAAGGGGGTGACTGTTTCGTGAGACCGTACTTCAAAGGTGGCTACAGATGTAATTACTCGTTATATCTGATGGAAAGCATCATCACGATAATGATGATGCTCTGGCGTGGAATGTTGCCATGGCCTATAACCGTAGCTTTTGCGGCATTCGTTCTGCTTTCTGCTGTCGTTCTCTATAGAGGCAAGTTGAAGAAAAAGCTGTTGAGCGAGACGGCTCATATGCGCCTGCAGTCTATCGCATTCATCATTGTAAATGTATTTCTTTCATGTGCGATAAACTCGGCACAGTCGTTCATCTATGCCATGTGCTTCAGTTCTGTTGTGAACTTTGTGTTCATTGATGTAAAACAGATGAGGTATCAGATATATGTGTCGGTTCTAGCGTCGCTTGCTGTAGCGTGCTATGCAGGTTTCTATACGCAATCTTCGCAGACTATGCTGGTCTACACGTTTGGCTGGCTGACTCTGACCATACAGAATATCGTTCTGTTCAGCATGACAAACGTCATAACACATCATATGCGTCAGAACAGGGAGCAGGAGCTTAGTCTTGACGACCTGCTG
The DNA here is from genome assembly GCA_015067375.1 of Oscillospiraceae bacterium. GTDB lineage: Bacteria > Bacillota > Clostridia > Oscillospirales > Ruminococcaceae > CAG-115. Next base: position 781 of record SVMQ01000042.1, read on the forward strand.
AAGGTAGTTGAGGCGAAGTGCGACGAGGCACAGGCAGCTACGCGAAGCAAAACGCGTTTCCTTGCCAATATGTCGCATGAGATCAGAACTCCTATAAACTCTGTTATAGGCATGAACGAGATGGTGCTGCGAGAGAGTACAGAGGAGAATATCCTCGACTATGCAGGCGAGGCAAAGACAGCAGCGGAGTCGCTTCTCGGCATCATCAACGATATCCTTGATATTACAAAGATAGAAGAGGGCAGACTCAACTTTGTCGAGGTCAAATATGACCTTGCACAGATCATAGGTGATGTTCACAATCTGATAAAGTTCCGTGCAAAGGCGAAGGATCTGCAGTTCAACGTTATCGTTGACAGATACCTGCCGCGCACGCTGCTTGGCGACGACATCCGTCTGAAGCAGATACTTCTGAATCTGCTTACCAATGCCGTGAAATACACACACAAGGGTACGATAACGCTTGAGGTGAAGTATTTCGGCAGCGAGCAGATAGCTTTTTCCGTCAGGGATACGGGTATCGGCATCAAGGAAGAGGACATAGGCCGACTGTTTGATGCGTTCAAGCGCGTTGAGGAGACCCGCAACCGCAGTATTGAGGGTACAGGTCTTGGACTGAACATCACCGCGACTCTGCTGAAGATGCTGGGAAGCGAGCTTAAAGTAAGCAGTGTCTATGGCAAAGGTTCGGAGTTCTCATTCGTCCTCAAGCAGCAGGTGGTAGATCATACTCCCATCGGCGAGATAAATCTGAATATCAGACAGAATACACGCAAGAATTACGAGGTATCGTTCAAAGCACCTGATGCCAAGCTGCTGGTGGTCGATGACAATGAGATGAACCGTAAGGTCATCCGTCAGCTGCTCAAGAATACTTTGGTCAAGGTGAGTGAGGCGGCGAGCGGATTTGAGTGCCTTGAAATGACAGCAAACGAGCGTTATGATCTCATTTTCATGGATCACATGATGCCTGAGTTGGATGGAATCGAAACGTTCCACAAGCTGCGCGACGACAAGAGCAATCTCTGCTGTGACACTCCTGTAGTTATCCTTACCGCCAATGCGGTTATCGGCGCAGAAAAGAAGTATTTGGAAGAGGGCTTCGACGGATTCCTGTCAAAGCCTGTAAAGCCCGAAAACCTTGAAGAGGTAGTTCGCGCGAAGCTGGACGAGAGCCTGATAAAGCAATTGTCCGAGCTGCCTGACGACACTACTTCGGATGATGCAAAGGCGGAGGCAGTGGAATTCCCTGTTATCGAGGGCGTTGACTGGAGCTACGGACGTGCGCATATTGGTGATGACGATGCGCTGCTGGAAACTACAAAAATGTTCTGTTCCGCGATAAAACGCGATATGGACGAGTTGGATGGCTACTTTACATATATCGACGAGGAAAGCAGCTGCGACAGCTACCGTGTAAAGGTACACAGCATGAAGAGTTCTGCCGCGCTTATCGGTATTATTTCTCTGACGGGCATGGCAATGGAGCTTGAACACGCTGCCAGAACGCAGGATCGTGAAACGATAAAGGCGCTGCACCCTGTTTACAGGCAGAGATGGCTGAGCTTTTCGGAGCCGCTCGGTGCGATGTTTGAGAGCAACGAGCCGAAAAAGGATGCCGCTGAGAACGCTGCTGAGATAAGCGAGATATTTGAGCAGATACGCGCCGCCGCTGAGGAGATGGATGTCGATAAGCTGGATGAGCTTTCCGCAAAGCTTGACGGCTACAGCTTCAGCGATGAACGATCAGCCAAGATCGAGGAGGTCAAGGGCTATATCCTGAACTTTGAGATCGAAAAGCTTATGGAAGTCACGATATGAAATATATATGCGCCGTCAGGTATCTGACGGCGCATTTTTATGGTCGTGACTTATTCAAACGGATAGGCTATGCCCCATTCTTTGCGAAGCGCATCCATTATTTCGGTGACAGCGATGATCTCACTGTGCGGCATCTCAGCGCACTCTGTTTCGCTGTTGGCTATTGCAAGCAGCGCAGCCTGCACCTCGTACTCGAAGCCTGTTATCTGGGCAGGTGTCTCGTATTTGGTGACAGTACCGTCGTTGAGCGTGACTGTGATGCCCTCGCAATTGTTGATGTTGTGGAATTCTATGCGACCCTTGTCGCCGTAGATCATACCGCGGTTGTCGGTGTTGGAGTCCATATTGCTGTGCAGTATGGCGGTCTTTCCGTCCTTGAAGCGAATGATCACAGAGTTGTGAAGATCCACTCCGTACTCGTTTTTGCTGCAGGATGAGCAGATGTCTGCAATATCAGCGCCAAATACCATTCGCGCAAAGTTTATGGTGTACACGCCGAGATCCAGCAGTGCGCCGCCTGCAAGCTCAGGCTTTTTCAGGCGCTCTGTATCAGAGATCGCATAACCGAGGTTCGCTGTAAGGCTCGTGATATTGCCGATAGCGCCGCTTGCTATGATCTCGTCCAGCTTGAAGCGCATGGGAAGAAACCTTGTCCATATCGCCTCACCGATGAACAGACCACGGCTTTCTGCAAGCCCGATAAGCTGCTTTGCCTGCTTCGCATTTACGGTGAACGGCTTTTCGCACAGCACGTTCCTGCCATTGTTCAGGCATAGCTGACAGTCCTCAAAGTGGCGTGAGTGCGGTGTTGCAACATAGATAAGGTCGATGCTGCTGTCTGCGGCAAGCTCCTCATAGCTTCCGTAAGCCTTTGGTATGCCGAACTCCTTAGCAAACGCCTGTGCTTTTTCATTGCTGCGTGAGCCGACAGCGGCGAGCGTTGCATCCTCCATGGCGTTTACGGTGTGTGCCATTTTGCGCGCGATATTTCCCGCGCCGAGTATTCCGATGTTCATAATGACCTCCTTATTTTATTAAGACCCGTGAAATGCTATTCCACGGGTCGTTTGCTTATTCTTCTTCGCAGTCGTAAACGCCGTCGCCGTCAGCGTCGTGATCGTTGGGGTAGCTGTTTCCGATCATATCTCTGCCGCGGACATAGTACTTGTCGCGCTGGATGCGCACAGCGTCGTCAATAAGGCGCTTTGCCTCACGTGGTCTCTTGACAGACTTAAGCTCCTTTGCGGGTGTATCGGAGTCCTTGGACAGTAGCTTTATAGTTCCGCAGCCCACGATCCTCTGACCCAATGGCAGCAGAAGTGACATATCATATACACGGTACAGCTCGATCTCGTCCTCTCTGATGCTCAGCAGACCGACCTTGGTGATGAGCTTGGAGTCGGTGAGGATATAGCGAGTAAAGGAGATCGGCAGTCCCAGTATGCATTTTTTTCCTGTCCAGATGATATCGCCGTATTCGCGTGAAAGCTTCTCTAAATTTGCCATGTTTTCCATCCTTTCGTGGTGCTGTTATCAGCGGTTATAGTAATCCGTCGTGCCGTAGTTCGCGGCAAGTTCGCGGATCTTGTCCTGTATCCTGCGGTATTCGGGGGAGGAGGGCAGGGCCTTGGCGCTTTTCAGGTACACCTCGCCCTGCACGCGCCTGAAGAATATATCCTCTCCGAAAAATCTTTCCATGCGCTGCATCTGCTCGTAGGAATAGACCCTTGTAAGGAACAGCTGCTTTTCTTTCAGCGTGGTATTATGCTCCAGACCGCCCATCATGAGCAGGTCATAGGCGGCTTTTACCGCGATACCGCGCCGTTTTTCGGTGAACGGATCGCTGTAGACAAGCTCCAGAAAGCCGATCACGTCGTTGATGCGGTCGTTGTCACGGTTTCTCAGCCATGCGACCCTGTCGAATACATACAGCGCTCGGCAAAGCTCTTCCACCTTGCGGTCGTCGTCGCAGTGCTTAAGCACCAGCAGCAGCGGATATCTCAGGTTCTTGTCAGGCTCAGGTGAGAAGCTTCCCACTGCAAAGCGCGTTGTTTCATCGTCCAGCCTTGCGGCATTCGTGAGCGGTGCATTGTCTATATTAAGACAATGCGCGAATATGTCTGTGGCGGTCTTGATGAGCGCGGGGAATTTCTCGATGACAAGTCTGAAAAAGCCGTATGTATAATAAGGTGCTACGAAGCGTCCGCCCTTTGAGAGGAACTTTTTCAGGATATCCAGCGCATATTCAAGGCTCTTCTGCGCCATGTTCCAGTCGCCCTGAGAGCGTATCAGAGCGGTGCAGTCGCGTGCACGGCTCTCCCAGTTTTCAACATCATTGAGCTTCAGAATACCTGAGGTCATGCGTCCGCACGCAGCCTCGAAATCAGCAGGCCGCCACTCCAACGCACGCGAATAATGCTCATAAGCCTTGGCGAAATCCCATTTGCCCATGTATTTCTGCGCTTTTTCGCATTCCTCGCGGCATTCAGTCACGCCGTAGCCGTCGTTGTCCTCGGCGTCGTCCTCGTCGATAAGCTCGCTGAGATCTACCTCCAGTACGAATTCATCGGGAATAGCTGAGCGAAGCCCTCCGAGGAAATCCTCCCTTGCCTCGTCATAAGCGATATGAGTGCCACAGTACAGGCAGAAGCCCGTAGGGTATTCGCTGTCGAGCATGATCATACGCTCGCACTTAGGGCAAAGGCAGTAGTCCAGCATGGTAGAAGCTCCTTTTTCGCAGATGCGCATCAGCTGCTGATCTACGATTATAATATACAACATAATTATATCATACGCAGGTGTTTTTTGCAATATGTTACAAAAAAAATTGAAAAAAATACACATTTTTTACTTGTTTAATGGTTTTTAGTTTTAAAGCAATAAAATATATTGACATCCGACGAGGTTAGTGCTATAATTATAAACGCTAGAATAATAAGAAGCTAAAGGAGAACAGCATTATGTCCATGAATTTTAAAAGAAAGCTCCCTGTCCCCAAGGAGGTCAAGGAGATGTATCCTCTTTCTGAGGAGATAAAGCAGGTAAAGGCTGCGCGTGACATTGAGATAGCTGACGTTTTTACAGGCAAGTCTGATAAATTCATCCTGATAATCGGCCCTTGCTCAGCGGATAACGAGGAGTCCGTAATGGATTATGTATGCAGACTTTCGCGTCTGCAGGAGCAGGTTAAGGACAAGCTCATCCTCATCCCCAGAATATACACCAACAAGCCCCGTACAACAGGCGAGGGCTACAAGGGCATGGTGCATCAGCCTGACCCCACAAAGGGCGAGGATATGCTTGAGGGTATCGTAAAGGTGCGTAAGCTGCACACCCGCGCTATTGCTGAAACAAAGCTCGTGTGCGCTGACGAGATGCTGTATCCCAGCAACTATCGCTACCTTTCCGACCTGCTCAGCTATGTTGCGGTAGGTGCGCGTTCTGTTGAGGATCAGGAGCATCGCCTCACAGCAAGCGGCATGGAGTGCCCCGTAGGTATGAAGAACCCGACCGGCGGCACACTTTCCATCATGCTGAACGCTATCCGTGCGGCTCAGGCTCAGCATACATTCATTTACAGAGGCTGGGAGGTCACTACAGACGGAAATCCGCTTGCGCACGCTATTCTGCGCGGCTTCCAGAACAAGCACGACCAGAGCCTACCCAACTATCATTATGAGGATCTGAAGATGCTCTACGATATGTACAGCCAGATGAATCTTCAGAATATCGCTTGCGTTGTTGACACAAACCACGCAAACAGCGGCAAGAAATATCTTGAGCAGGTGCGTATCGCAAAGGAGATACTGCACAGTATGCGTCACTCTGATGAGATCAGAAGCATGGTAAAGGGTCTGATGATCGAGAGTTATATCGAGGACGGAGCACAAAAGGTTGATGAGGGCTGCTACGGCAAGTCCATCACTGATCCTTGCCTCGGCTGGGAGAAGTCCGAAAGACTGGTGCTTGATATCGCCGATCTGCTTAGATGATAATATAAGGGCGTGCTGCGGTGCGCCCTTATTTTTCGCTTGACATAATGGATTTTCTGTGTTATAATGTGCTATAGTTAATAAATCAAAGCGTTGAGGGGACCTCAGTAGCCCTGTCCACTCCTTTTCAGAGAGCCGATGTGTGGTGTGAATCGGCAGGAGCGCAGTGTGCGAATTACCTCCCTGAGCGGCTGTACGAAGCAAAAGTGTGTAGTGCGGCACGGGTAAGCCCGTTAAAGCTGTTCAAAGGCGGCATTGATGTGCCGCAAATTGAGGTGGTACCGCGGAATTTCGCCCTCTTGCTGTATGCAGGAGGGCTTTTTTGTTGAGCTTCAAGGAGGTTCGGTATGAAATTCGCATTACGTTTCTGGAGATATCAATACAAAGCTTTATCAAAGAAAGGCAAAGTGTTTGACTTGATATTTGTGGCGTTCGTTTTGCTTCTAGTCTGTTTACACATGATAAGGATACAAAGTTTTGATATCGCTGTTTTGATAACATGCCTTTTGTTAGGGGTTATCGGATGCATAATACCTCAAATGCTGTGTGCAACTATAATCACATTCGCGCAATACGGCACATCTAAGGTCTTAAATGCCGAGGGTTTTAGCGATAATTACCTCAAGTTTTATGAGAAAAAGCGCATAGTCGGCAGACCCTATAATGAAAACACCGCGACAGTCTTTGCGGAGATAATGGTGCGGTCGGGTCATGTCAAAGAGGCTATGCAATATTTTGAGATAATTAAGGTATTACCTGCCAACACGTTTGCGTATACGGAGTTGATTTACCTCAGAATGCTTGCGGCATTGAAAGCCGATATGCCGCAGCTTGCCGACAGTATATGGAATCAGGAGCGGAAATTTATAACGTGGGCCGTAAACAGACCTGCACGCTCGATGGAAAAAGCGCAGTTGCTGCTGGTTACTATCTACGCGGACTGTGCAAACGGCCGCTATGAGCGTGCGCTTCAGCAGACGGTTACATATATGCAGAGCAAGGAGTTCAAACGCTACAAAACAGCGGAATTTGAATTTCGTATAGCGCATCTGTTCATACTGAAAAAGCTTGGCAGAGAGGAGTTCAACAATATTGCGCCCGAAGTAAAGCGTGATATAGAAACTAAATCGCATCTGTACGACTGGGAAATGGAGCAATATCTCATTGATTTCAACAAGGCTGTAAACGGAGTATTTCCGTGGCAATGACGGGGGCGCTGACTGCATACGCCGCGGTGAATATATTCGAGCGCGAGCGCGCGGAGCGTACCTACGCGAGAATAATCTATATCGAGCATTTTGTATGCAGGAGGGCTTTTATTGTTATACGGTAATTGTATGAAAGCATTTAAAAGCGGCTTTCGTGTTGGTTTGGCGGAGGTGTACGCATGAAATTTCTGTTCCGTTACTGGTGGCATCAGACAAAAATGATAATGAGGATAAACATTGTAACGATACCGGTAATGTCCGTTGTTATGGCATGCTGTTTCTTTTTGAATGTGTTTTCCGAGCTTGATTACTTTGCTGTGCCGCTCAGCCTTTTGGCGGGCTTTGCCTTTTTTATGATCATATTGATGCTGACAGCCCTTATCGTTGTGCTGTCAGAGCGTAAGGTCATAAGTGTGTTCAACGCGGAGGGCTTCAGCGATAGCTATCTCAGGCTGTATGAAAAGGAAAACATCATCGGCAAGCCGTATAAGGAAAACAGCGCTGTTGTTTTTGCGGAGATAATGGTGCGGTCGGGTCATGTCAAAGAGGCTATGCAGTATTTTGATATAATAAAGGTATCCCCCGAAAACCGTTTTGCATATACGGCGCTGATATATCTCAAAATGCTTGCGGCATTGAAAGCGGGCGAGCCACAGCTTGCCGACAGTATATGGAATCAAGAGCGGCACTATGTAGCGTGGGCAGCAGACAAACCTGCGCGTTCGGTCGATAAAGCGCTGTTGCTGCTTGTGACTATATACGCGGACTGCGCAAACGGCCGCTATGAGCGTGCGCTTCAGCAGACGGTTACATATATGCAGAGTAAGCAGTTCAGACGCTACAAAACAGCGGAATTTGATTTTCGCATAGTGCATCTGTTCATACTGAAAAAGCTTGGCAGAGAGGCATTCAACAATATTGCGCCCGCAGTGAAGTATGATATAGAAACAAAAACGCATCTGTACGACTGGGAAATGGAGCAATATCTCATTGATTTCAATAAGGCTGTAAACGGAGTATTTCCGTGGCAATGACAGGGGAACAGTTGAATGATTAGAAAAGCAAAAGCTTCTGATATCCCGCAGCTTGGGCGGCTGTTCAGACAGCTGCATCAGCATCATGTAAAGATATCGCCCGAATCGTATAAAATGCCGTTTGACGGCTATTTCGAGCTTGAAATGCGCAGCTTTTTCGAGGATAGCAAAACGCAGCTTTTTGTCGATGAGATTGACGGAGCGCTCACGGCATACGCCGCGGTGAATATATTCGAGCGCGAGCGTGCGGAGCGTACCTACGCAAAAATACTCTATATTGAGCATTTCGCGGTCGGCGAGGAGTTCAGACGGCAGGGCAGCGGCACAAAGCTGTTCCGGTTTCTGAAAGACTACGCAAAAGAGAACGGCTGCGACCTTGTTCAGCTCGGAGCGGCGGCAAAAAACGCCGAGGCGCTGAGCTTCTACGAAAGCATGGGAATGATGCAGAGGACTATTCGGTTGGAATTAAAATTAACATAAAGGAGGCTTTTATGACTGACACGAGCGGTGATACAAAGCGCATCGAGTGCGGATTTGACTGTACTCCTGCTGTAAAGAAGCTGCTTACTGCGATGGTGGTGCTACCGATGTTGGGATTGATATTCCTGATCTGCAGCTATGTGTATTTGGATGTAAATGCAGTGGGAAGTTTGATAGTATTTCTTTCCTGCTGTGCTGTTATGCTGGCGGCATGGATAATACATTCAAAGCTCGGAAAGGGCACTATTACGGCTGATGAAAAAGACGTTTATGTGCACTACGGCTTTCTCAGCAGAAAAATTCCGCTGAGCGAGATAGCAAATGTCCGCTGCGAGGTGGAATCAACGGGAACGCGCTACGGCGGCGTTATCTACACGATGTTTCTGCTTATCGAGACCAAGGACGATAAAAGCTACCGCTATGAGTATGAGTTAGATGTCGAGAAGGACTACCCCGCAAATTATCCCGCGAAATACAGAGCCTATCTTGAAACCCAGCCTATGCGAAAGCTGAGCGAATTTATCAAAACAAGAGTGTAAATGCACTTTTTAATAAACACAAAATCAATATAAAGGAGAACAAAACAATGCAGATTTATGACGAACTCGTCCAGCGCGGACTTATCGCGCAGGTAACAGACGAAGATGAGATCAGAAAGATGATCAACGAGGGCAAGGCTACTTTCTACATCGGCTTTGACCCTACCGCTGATTCCCTCCATGTAGGTCACTTCATGGCGCTGTGCCTTATGAAGCGACTTCAGATGGCAGGCAACAAGCCTATCGCGCTGCTTGGCGGCGGTACAGGCATGATCGGCGACCCCTCAGGTAAGTCCGATATGAGAAAGATGCTCACAAAGGAAGATATCGAGCACAATATCGAGTGCTTCCGCAAGCAGATGAGCCGCTTTATCGACTTCTCCGATGACAAGGCTATCATGGTAAATAACGCAGATTGGCTGATGAACCTCAACTACATCGACGTCCTGCGCGAGGTAGGCGCTTGCTTCAGTGTAAACAAGATGCTGACGTTCGAGTGCTACAAGCAGCGTATGGAGCGCGGTCTTACATTCCTCGAGTTCAACTACATGATAATGCAGAGCTACGATTTCTACAAACTGTTTCAGGATTACGGCTGCAATATGCAGTTCGGCGGCGACGACCAGTGGGCAAATATGCTCGGCGGTACAGAGCTTATCAGAAAGAAGCTTGGCAAGGACGCTCACGCAATGACCATCACACTGCTGCTTAATTCCGAGGGCAAGAAGATGGGCAAGACCGAAAAGGGCGCAGTATGGCTCGATCCCGAAAAGACAAGCCCGTTCGAGTTCTTCCAGTACTGGAGAAACGTTGCGGACGCTGACGTTATGAAGTGCATCAGAATGCTGACATTCCTGCCTCTTGAAGAAATCGAGAAGATGGACGCATGGCAGGGCAGCGAGCTCAACAAGGCTAAGGAGATACTCGCGTATGAGCTGACAAAGCTGGTTCACGGCGACGAGGAGGCTGACAAGGCTCTCGAAGCTGCAAAGAACCTGTTCGGCGGCAAGGGCAACACCGAGAATATGCCTACAACAAAGGTTGAGCTTACGGACGGCAAGATTGGCATTCTTGACCTGTTGGTAGCAACAAAGCTTGCTCCCTCTAAGCGTGAGGCAAGAAACCTCATTGCGGGCAAGGGTATCGCAGTTGACGATGTTGTTATCGAGGATCCCACTGCTCAGATAGCTATTGAGTCCGAGGTGATTATCCGCAAGGGCAAGAAAGTGTTCCACAAGGCGACTGTATAAATTCAGACTGAAATAATTACGACCCCGACATTTTGAAGTGTCGGGGTCGTGTTATTTTAGTGAAAATGAAGTTTTACTCTATTGTCATGCTTTTTCCCGAAATCCGCTTCAAATGTTCGGCGTAGCCGTCGTGAGCGGCGCGGCGGGTGAGATATTCCGCGATGAAATCGAGCATTTGTGTGTGAAGCTGTCGGCTGTCCTCGTCGGGGAAAAATATCTGTGCCGAGTTTCCCGATTCGCTTCGCATAAGCTCGGAATGCTGCCGTCTTAGCCTGCAAAGCTCGCGCAGACGTATCTCAGCCGCTTGCATTGATATGCCGCATAGCCGCGCTATTTCAGCCGAGGAGGACATTCCGCAGAAGTGCAGCACCGACAGCGGGGCAAGCAGCTCGCTTGCAAGACTGTCTGCCTCGCGCTCACATTGAGCATTGGGAATATCAACGCTTTCGTTTGTGTGACTGAGCAGAACGTGCGCTATCTCATGGGCTTCGGTAAAGCGGCGGCGTGTATTTCCGCAGACTTTCTCATTTATTGCACAGATATATCGGCCGTTTTCTTTAAAGCTGAAGCCGTAGGGGCTGAGCGCATAGATATCGCCGAGGTCGTATATCTCCATACAGTTTTTATAGCTGACAAGCTTTATATCAAAGCTGTCCGCAAGCTTTTTAAGGTCAACGGGCAGCGCATTGATCTTCGCATGGATAAGCGCTTTAACAGCGGTCATTTTCTTCCTCCGTCATAATCGGGCTTGTCAAATATGCTTCCTGCGCCGCTGCGCTTTTTCATGATTATTCTCTTTGGCGCTCCGTTGCCGCGTGCGGCGACAAGAACGCTGTCGCCCTTGCAGCGGCGGTATTCGATATCGGCGCAGGTCTCTACAAGCTCCTTACCGTATTCGTCGAGCGCGCGGTACTTTGTAAGAAGCTCTGCTTCAATGCTGTTATCGGTGTAGTAATCGCAAAACAGCTCGTTTGGCTGACAGTTCAGCGCCTCGAACATACGATACAGCACTTCCTCTCGAGGGTGGCTTACCTCACGCTCATAATTGCCTACCGCAGAAGTCGTTACGCCTATTCTCTTGGCAAGCTCCTCCTGCGTTATCCGCGCACGCTCCCGAAGCTCGCGTATCCTCATTCCAATACCCATATTGCCTCCTGTCTATGTTTCCGAAATGCTTAGA